>CAZLGX010000034.1:0-9428 GCA_964559395.1 uncultured Methanosarcinales archaeon | reverse complement strand
ATATATTTTTTACATTGTTTTTATTGTATTGGTTAGTGTAAATGTTGAAGAACTCATTGATAATGTTTTTTGATGCGTTTTTAATGTCAATATTTTTCTTTTTTATTATTTTTAACGAAGTTGCTGTTTTTTTAATATCAGATGGAAACTTATCTTGATTGACATTTAATCCTATTCCGACTGCAACATAATTATCTTTTCCAAAAATTCCTTCTGTTAAAATCCCGCACAGCTTTTTCCCTTGGTAATGCACATCATTCGGCCATTTTATATTTGTATTAATGTTTGCAAGCTTCTTGATTGACTTAACGACCGAAATTGCAGCGGCAAAAGTAAGATATTGGAGATTTTTGATGTTGTTTGGCTTTAACAAAATAGACATCCATAAACCTCCTTTTTGAGAGTGCCATTTTCTTTTGAATCTGCCCCTGCCTTTTGTTTGTATATCTGCGATAACAGCTATATTGCTTAGTCCTTTTTTGGAGAATTCTTTTGCCTTATCCTGCGTCGATGACAAAGATTTGAAATGGTAGAGTTTGTGCATAAAATTTGATATTGTAGATTGATTTAATAAATTTTTTTATAATTTACTAATGCATAAACATCAAAAAAATTAAAAATAACGAGAACGACTTCTAGAAGTAAAGGCGATAGAAGTAAACCGTTTGTTACTGCATTTCTTAAATCAAGCACGTAGTGTACAAAATGAGCAGCGACATTAATCAAGAGCTTATTATGGTAGAATATAGGCAACTAGCCAGAATACTAATGACATTAAAATTATAACACCAAATACTCCAATTTTATTTCGTCTGAGTACAATAATTGAACCTGTTATTATAAATAACTCAGGTAGTATTGTTACATAATTACAATGGGGCTTACACCAATGATGCGGGCGATACCATATTTCAGAAACAAAATAATACACATTCGCTATTTGTAAAATATCACGTATTAGATGAAGAATAAAAATTGCTATCAAAAAACCAAATAAAAATTTCTATGTTTTATTCAATTTTATCTCATTCCTCAAAACTGCCTTCGTTTAATGATTCCTGCCTTGCTGCCATCACCCAAGGATTTGGCTTGTAGTTATTGCTTTGTTTCTTGGCGAGATATTTGGCAACGGCAGTCGTCACAATCAAAACTTTCTTTTCTTTGGACAGGGTTTCTTTCTTCGGCTTCATTTCTCCCAATTCTTCAAGTATCTTGTTATTCTCTATAAAAGAGGTTGTGACATTTCCTTTCAAAAACTGCCTTTTGCTTAAAACAAGCTTGTGGAAAGGTATTGTTGTTTTAACTCCTTCAATAATAAACTCGTCTAAAGCCCTTCGCATCCTTGCAATTGCTTCGTGTCTTGTATTTCCATAACAAATCAGCAGGGCAATCAAAGAGTCAAAATGAGGAGGTATTTTGTAGCCTGCATGTGCAGAGCTGCTTATCCTTATTCCGGGCCCGCCAGGAGGCAGGTAGCTGATTACTGTTCCAGGGGAGGGAGCAAAATTATTTGTTGGATCTTCTGCATTGATCCTGCATTCAATTGCATGCCCCTCAATTTTTATGTCTTCCTGGCTATAAGCAAGCTTTCCTCCTTCAGCCAGCTTAATCTGCTCTTTCACCAAATCCACATTTGTAATCATTTCTGTAACGCCGTGCTCAACTTGTATTCTGGTGTTCATCTCAATGAAATAGAAATTTCTGCTTTTATCCAACAAAAACTCAATTGTGCCTGCTCCTTCGTAGCCAATAGCTGTAATAGCGTTGACAGCAGCGTTTCCCATTGCTTCTCTAAGTTCAGTGTTTAAGACAGGGCTTGGTGCTTCTTCAACAAGCTTTTGGTGCTTTCTTTGAATGCTGCAGTCTCTTTCTCCAAGATGGATTACATTTCCGTATTTGTCAGCTAAAATCTGGAATTCAATATGTTTTGGCTCTTCCAGATAACCTTCAATGTACAATGAACTGTCACCAAAAGCATTGAGCGCTTCATTTGAGGCGCTTTCATAAGCATTAAAGATATCCTCTTCTTTAGTCACAATCCTCATTCCCTTTCCGCCGCCGCCAGCAGACGCTTTTATCATTACCGGAAATCCTATTTGTCTTGCAATCTTTAGCGCTTGCTTTGCACTCCTAAGGTCTTTTCTTAAGCCTTCTATTACAGGAACATTCACTTTTTGCATAGCTTTTTTTGCTTCTATTTTATCGCCAAGCTTTTCAATCATTTTTGAGGAAGGCCCTATAAATTTTATTCCTTTGTGCTCGCACAGCTTTGCAAGCTTAGGATTTTGTGATAGAAAGCCGTACCCGGGATGTATGCCATCGCAGCCAGACTGCTTTGCTAGGCTGACTATTCTCCTTATATCTAGATAATTCTTTGATTTGCCTATGTTATAGGACTTGTCTGAAAATTTAACAGCCAACGAATCCTTTTCATCTTCTGAATAAACAACAACGCTTTCAATCCCCAATTCTCTGCAGGCTCTTATAATCCTAAGTGCTATCTCACCTCTATTGGCTATAAGAATTCTTTTGAATCCTTCTTTCTTGCCAAGAACAATATAGCTCTTTTCCTTATTCTTGTTTATGCCAAATCCTTTTGTAAGTATATCTAAAAATGACTGATTGGAAGGATTATGGAAAATATCATCAACTTGCGATTCATTCACATGAGGCAGCCTCTTCATTATATTTGTTGTTATAAAATTGCCCATGTCCTTTATTTTTGAAGAATTAAAAAGCTCTTTGCTTGAAACGATATGCTGCTTTATTATACCTTCAAAATACATATAAGCTACAGGGAATAATTCTTTAGATTTGACTAACAAATTCTTAAGCAGCAAAAATCCTTTCTCAAACGGCTTTAGAAACTTGTTTATGTTGTCTGCTATAGCTTTTTGCCTTAAATTAGTGCCGAATCTGGCTTTTTTCCAGTTTACCATGTATTTTTAATTTATTCCTGTATTTTTTAAAGATTTTGGATTTTTAATACTAAGATATATATAATATAAAATATATATTAAAACCTATTAAAGTAGAAAGTTATATAAATAAATATTGACTTAAAAACAGCTAAAATGAGCCAGTTTGGTGAATTCTTAAACGACAATGGTGAGATAGAAACTGACGATATTATGAAAATAATACCCTATAATGAGCATTTTTTGCTTATAGATAAAGTCGTAAAGATTGATAAAAATAAGATAATAGCAATAAAGCAATTGACAGGCAAAGAAGATTTCTTAAAAGGGCATTTTGTTGGATTTCCGATTATGCCAGGCGCTTTGACAGTTGAGGGAATGGGCCAAGCAGCAACTTTGCTTGCAAGAAGCAATATACCAAATCATCAGGAAAAGGATGTGCTGGCTTACAAATTAAAAGAGGTTAAATTTTCTGCTCCAATCCTGCCTGGCGATGAAATCATGTATGAGATTGGCTTGATAGCCCAGGATGAAAAAGGAGCAATTCTTCAAGGCAAAGCTTTTGTCAAAGAAGCTTTAGTGGCAGAAGCTTTGATAATGCTGGCTATAGTCAACAGAGCTGAATTTAGAGGGAAATTCAGCAGATAGGTGTTTTCTATGTATGTGAAAGGTGTTGGCATGACAAAGTTTGGGATACAGGAAGATACTAGTCAAGAGCTTGTGTATGAAGCTGCTATTGAAGCTTTGGACGATGCTGACATCAAATTGGAAGAGGTAAATGCAATCGTTTCGTCTATTATCGGTCCGGAGTCTAATAGTGAGCGCCAGCGTGGATTTTCATCTGTGATGAGCAGCATATTCAAAAAGAAGATCCCTATTATTACAGCATCAGCGGTCTGTGGCGGGGGCGGAGCTGCATTATGGACTGCCAATAAACTCGATTATGGTAATGTATTGGTAGTTGGCGTTGAGAGGTTGCTATCCAATAATTCCCAAAATACGACTCATGAAATAATGATGGCTGGAGAAAGGCTCTATGAACAATCTGAAGGGCTCATTTTTCCTGCCCAAAATGCACTGGTGGCGCAGCAGTATATGCTGAAGTATGGTGCAACAATGGATGATTTTGCATTAGTTTCTCTGAAAAACCACCAAAATGCGTTTTATAATCCGAAAGCGAGGTTTTACAAGAAAGAGGTTACGCTTAAACAGATAAAGAAATCTCCTGTTGTTGCTTCTCCCTTGAGATTGTTCGACTGCAGTTTGTCAGTAAATGGAGCTGCAGCTGCGGTCTTGACAAAACAAGAGACTGACTTAAAAATAGTTGGCTCATCTCTGTACACAGACAGGCTTTCAACCTTCGAAAGCGAAGATATGACTTCATGGGATGCAACAAAGCTTGCAGCCAATGATGCATACAAGCAATCAGGTACGAGTCCTTCTGATATTGATATTGTTGAAATTCATGACGCATTTACTCCTGTTGAAATGATTTCTTACGAGGATTTAGGATTCTGTAAAAAGGGAGAAGGCAAAAATATGATTAGGAAAGGTGTAACAAGCTATGATGGCGAACTTCCTGTTAATGTGAGTGGTGGCTTAAAGGCAAAAGGCCATCCTATAAGTGCCACTGGAATTGCCCAAATCTATGAACTTGTAAAACAGATGAGAGGCCAAGCAGAAGGAAGGCAAATTAATAGTATTGAATATGCTCTTGCGCAAAACATAGGCGGAGCTGGAAGCACTGTAGCAGTACACATCCTAAAAAAGGTGAGTGTATGATAGTAAGGTGGATATGTGAAAAATGTAGCAAGAAATGGATTTACCCTATTGAGAAATGTGTTTATTGCAAAAACTCTATAACAAAGCAGAAAGGTACAAAAATAAAGGTAATCGGCATAACAAAAGTAACTATTCCTTCTCCAATGCATCCGATCATTCCTTATAATATAATCCTGCTTCAGGACGAGCACGGAAACAGGCTGCCCAAAAAAATAATGAGAGAATATAAAATAGGAGATGATTATACAGAACAAAAAGCAAAATCAGATGATGCTGTTTCAATAATAAAAGTAAAGTATGATATTTACGAAGCGATTAAAGAATCCCTGGAGCTTTTAAATTCTATAGAATTTGACACTAATGATAAAATATTAATTAAGCCGAGCATAGTGACGTCAGCTTACCAATATCAGGCAATAAATACTAATCATGAATTCTTGGATGGGTTGCTTAATGCCCTATATGATTACGGCATAAAAAAAGAAAACATACTGGTTGCAGAACAGGCTCTTCCTGGATTAGATGTCGTGGATGCTGCCTCAAAGGCAGGTATTTTAGAAGTATGCAAGAAGCATGGCGTACAATTTGCAGATATATCAAAAGGCCCTTTTGAGGAAATGGAAGCAGATGGTTATAAGTTTAGAATATATAAAGAAGCATTGAACAGAAAGATAGTCAACGCTCCAATAATGAAGACAAATTTCCAGATTGGAATTTCTGGTGCTGTTGAGAATCTTTCAAGGCTGGTTGACGAGACAACACTAAGAAAAATGTATTATAATGATATAAACATTACATTACCAAAACTTGTAAAACTAATAAATAGTTTAACAGTGGCAGATGCCACTAATGGGATGCATGGCCAGGGCCCTCTGGCTTTAGGCGAACCTGCTTTCCTGAATCTGATCTATGCAAGCAAGAATCCTGCTGCTTTGGATACTGTTTTTTGTGAAGCTGCTATGCTTGCAATCCCAAAATATGTAGAAACAGCAAGGCAAAACTTGCCAATTAAAAGTATAGAAGTTGTTGGAAATGATCTTGACGCTCTGAGGTATCCTCTAAAGCCTTCAATTCCTGGTGAAACCCCACATCCGGATATAAAAGTGACTGATGGAAGAGCATGCCCTGCCTGCTTGAATCTAATGTACGGCCTCACTTCAAAACTCATAGGTTTAAGGGGAGAAGAAATAAACCTGGTGATGGGCTCGATGATAGATGAAAGCGCTTTGAAAAAAGACAGGGTAGTTGTGCTGGGCGATTGTGCAATCAAGAAGCTGCAAGAACTTAAAGTAAAGGTAGAAGCCCAGATTCCTGAAAATCTTGATCAGGTAGAGCAGCTTGTATTATTAAAGAAACTTCTTGAGACAAAAGGAACTCCAAAGATAACTACTGTTGACAAGGTCAAATCAAAAATGAAAAAACTTCTTTCAAAGGTGGCTGTATAATGCCCATATATGTGAAAGGTGTTGGAATGACTAAATTTGAGATACAAGACGAGCCTACACATCATATGATTTACGAAGCTGCTTTTGAGGCATTGAATGACTCTAAGATTTCAATGAGCGATATAGACGCTATCGTTGTTTCTACTATAGAGTCTATGAGCAACAGCGACAGGCAGAAGCACAGCGCTTCTATGGTAAGCAGTCTTTTTAAGAAAAGTGTCCCTATACTTGATGTTCCTGCAGGCTGTGCAGGAGGAGGTACAGCAATCTGGACGGCTATTAAATTAATTAAATCAAGCGATTACAATAATATTCTAGTTATTGCTTTTGACAAGCTTATCTCAAACACCTCAAAAAAAACCACTGATGAGATTTTAATGGGAGGCGAAAGGATTTACGAGCAGTCTGAAGGGCTCATTTTTCCTGCCCAAAATGCACTGGTGGCGCAGCAGTATATGCTGAAGTATGGTGCAACAATGGATGATTTTGCATTAGTTTCTCTGAAAAACCACCAAAATGCGTTTTATAATCCGAAAGCGAGGTTTTACAAGAAGATGGTCTCGCTTGACGACATTAAGAGTTCTCCAGTTGTGGCATCTCCTTTAAGGCTGTTTGATTGCAGCATCACATGCAATGGGGCTGCAGCTCTGATTTTATCAAAAGAAAAAAGCGACATAGAGGTTGCTGGCTCCGGCGAGGTAAATGATACTTTAAGCCCTTTTGAAAGGGATGATATGACCTCTCTGGAAGCGACACGGATAGCTGCAGATATTGCTTATAGAGAGGCAGATATAAATCCATCAGATGTCGATATTGCCGAAGTGCATGATGCTTTTACTCCATTGGAAATAATATCTTACGAGGATTTGGGGTTTTGTGAGGAGGGCAAGGGTGCTGAATTGATAAGGAAAGGTACGACAAACAAAGAAGGAAAGCTTCCTGTCAACGTGAGCGGAGGCTTGAAGGCAAAAGGGCATCCTATAAGCCCGACTGGAATTGCGCAATTCTATGAGATAATTAATCAGATGAGGCAAAAATGCGGAAACAGGCAGATAAAAATACCGAAATACGGGCTTGCGCATAATGTTGGAGGGGTAGGCAGCACAGCAACAGTCCATATTCTAAAAAACCTTAACTGAACTGCAAAATGCTATTAAAAGACATAAGAGTTTTGGACTTATCGACTCTTCTCCCAGGCCCGTTGTGCTCTATGCTTCTGGCTGATCTCGGAGCCTATGTAATCAAGATTGAGAGCCCGAAAGGGGATATGATGCGCAACTTTGATGATTCTTTCTTTAAAACATTGAACAGGAACAAGAAAAGCGTGGTGATCAACCTTAAGACTGCAGAAGGAAATCAAATATTTAGGAGGCTTGCAAAAAATGCCGATGTTATTATTGAAGGGTTCAGGCCGGGAAAAATGGATTCTTTGGGCTTGGGCTACAATGAAATAAAAAAGATTAACCATGAAGTAATTTATTGCTCGATAACGGGTTATGGGCAGAAAGGAAAAAATAAAGACAAAGCAGGTCATGATTTGAATTATTCGGCGTTAAGCGGAGTGCTACATGTGATTAATGAAAAGCCGATTGTGCCGGGGATACAAATAGCTGATGTAAGCTCTGCCCTTGTAGCTGCTTTTTCAATTGCTGCTGCATTATATCAGCGGGAAAAGCTCGGTAAGGGTGGCCATATTGATGTCTCGATATTAAAAAGCGCCTTATCATTTATTGGGATTCATATTGCAAAGTATTCCTCAAATGAAAAGTTCAATAGTATACTAAGCGGAAACACCCCCTGCTATAACATTTATGAAACAAAAGATGGCAAGCATATGAGCTTGTGCGCAGTCGAGCAAAAATTTTGGGAGTCATTTTGCAAATCAGTATCCAGAAAAGATTTTTTGAAGAAGCAGTTTGACAGCAATTCGCTGTTGGAATTTAGAAGCATATTCAAAAGCAAGACTTTGAAAGAATGGGTAGGCTTAAACTCCAGATCTGATTTCTGTTGTGAACCTGTCAAAGATCTGAATGAATCGATAAAGGATAATAAAGAAAGTATAGTTATGGTGGAAGGGCTTGCGCAGACTGCTTTTCCGGCTGTTTTTACCTCGCTCAAGCCAAGGTATAAAAAATCACCAAAATTGGGAGAAAATACTTATGAAATACTAAGAAGCATTGGTTACACTAAAAAAGGCATTGAAAATCTGAAAAACAGGAAAATAGTTTCTTATGGAAAAGCTTAAAATAAATTGGATATAATTACATTAAAATGCTGAAAAACAAAATCGCTTTAGTCACAGGAGCTTCAAGAGGCATAGGCAAGGCTATAGCTATAGAGCTTGCCAGGCAGGGGTCCGATGTTGTTGTGAACTATGTTAAAGATGAGCAGGAAGCATCCAAGGTTGTTGGTGAAATAAAAAATCTTGGCAGAAATAGCATTGCACTCAAAGCAGATGTAAGCGACTTTAATGAAGTTTCTAAGATGTTTGAAAAGATAAAGGGAGAGTTTGGCAGATTGAATATACTTGTCAATAATGCAGGCATAACAAAGGACAGAAGCCTGAAAAAAATGACACAGGAAGAATGGGATAATGTCATCGAAACAAACTTAAGCAGCGTTTATAATGTTACCAAAAATGCTCTGTTATTGATGCAGAAAAACTCAAGAATAATTACAATATCTTCGATTGTAGGATTATACGGCAATTTCGGCCAGACAAATTATGCTGCTTCTAAAGCCGGAATAATTGGGTTTACAAAGTCTCTTGCAAAAGAGCTGGGCAAGCACAACATAACTGTGAATGCGATTGCGCCTGGGTTTATTGAAAGCGAGATGACCAAGAAAATAGGCTTCTTGAAGAAGAAGGTTTTAACATATATGATTCCTCTCAAAAGGAGCGGCTTGCCTGAAGACGTTGCATATCTGGCTGCTTTCCTTGCATCTGACAAGTCAGGTTACATAACAGGCCAGGTTATAAGCGTAAGTGGAGGCTTAGTGATATAAAAATGCAATTCCAACACAAGCCATGGAAGCCTGATAGGCCGATATCAAAGGGTGCAACGGCTTATCATGAGTCTGTAATTAAAGCAAAATACTATATAGCAGCGCTGGACGAATTAGTTAAGATAGTTGTACCAAGAATAAAGGATGGAGAAATAATTGTTGATTTTGGGGCAGGAACTGGCGTTTCTGCAATACGTTTATTGGCGCATCTGAAATTTAACGTTGATTTATGGCTTGTTGATAATTCTCATGCTTGGCTCGGAAAAGCATACGAAGT
>CAZLGX010000033.1:0-9627 GCA_964559395.1 uncultured Methanosarcinales archaeon | reverse complement strand
ATTTCACTAAAAAAATCTCGCATGTTGCTGATATAACTGCTTCTTTCAAATGGCCAGCAATTGCCTCCATATTTATATCGCTCAATGTAGCATGGCAATGAACATGAATATCTCCATTAAATGTCGTTATATTTCCTGTTAAATTAGCTATTTCTAACGGCTGTCTGAAATATTCAAAATTGTATTTCTTTTTGTTTTCTATATAGAAACCCAAATGAGCCTCTCCAACAGCACCTATCCCAAAGAAATAGCCGCATTTTATGTTATTTTCAGTACAGAATGATTTTATAGAATCCAAAATCTTTTCTCCTTTTACCAATCTTATAATATAAGTGCTGTTAATTTTTTTGTACTTCATTTGTTTTTGTTTTGTTTAAATTTGTTCTAAACCACTCAATTTTTGAATCTTCAACTTCTGGGAAAAATCCGCCAAATGGATAGCCATAATTGCAGTCTTTACAATAATCTATTAATATCTCCCCTTCACTAAGACCTGCTTTTGTATACGGAATTATATTTGCGCTTCCACATTTAGGGCATATTTTTACCCAAATTTTTTTTTATTCATTTTTTCTTCAAAATAATTATATTGCCCCTCCCTTTTTTTATTTTTTCAATAATCCCTTTATGCTCAAGTTCAGCAATCATCAGGCTTATTTTTGCTTCTGACAATGGAATCTGTTTGCGTATGTCTTTTTGTGTTGCCCTGCCGCCTTCCTGCTTTATTATTTTTATAATCTGCTCTAAATCACCATCTTCTGTGACTGTAGTCTTTTCTTCTACATTCTGCTGTCCATGCCTTCTTATCTTTAAATAATAAATCACGCCAACAACAATTCCCGAGGCAATCAGCACAATAAAACCAATAAGCAAAATTACATCTTTATTGTCAGGCTCTTCAATAACATTACCATTAACATCTATACCAGGATCTTCGACACCTTCTTCTATATCAGGAAATAAAATTAAATCTAATATGTAATTTCCATCTTGAGCTATGGTTATGTTTTCTTCAGCAGAAGCTACTAATGTGCTTTTTTGTATTAATTGAGCTTTAATCATATACCTTCCATTTGGCACATTGAATGAGTAAGTGCCATTTTGAGCAATGTAAAACTGCTTCGGGATTGTGTTTATTTCAACCATTGCATTACTTACTTTTTTCAAAGACAAGTCATATATTGTGCCGTAAATAGTTGCAGCATTGGCAAAATTAACCAGAAATACAGTCAAAAAGATATAAACTAAAATCTTATTTTTGAGCATGAAAATCGGTAACATATAGTGGTATAAAAACATTTTGAAACAGGAAAATTGCAATTAACTTTTTTTTCAACCAAAAAAGCCGAAACTTACCTTCTAAAGCAAAAGAAGTCAGAATAAACCTTTATAAAGTTTTAAATGCCGTTAAAAACCTTAAATTTTTATGCAAAAAAAAGTTTGTTTATAAACAAAATAACATATATAGCCTCCAAGATCGATTTGAAAAATCAAAATTAACAAAGTTTTAAAGTTAAATAAAAATAATTGGAGGTAGCGTGAAACAAAGTTTCACTGACCTCCTCGTAGAACTCGGAGGTTTTCAAAATGAAAAGGACCATGGCATTAAGCATTATTGCAATATTTCTGTTTAGCTTGATACCGGCAGCTTTTGCTGAAAGCGGCAGCTCAGTTGATTCTATCACAGAAATTAGAACAGAGAGCAGAATTAAGACCAACAACAATGAAACAAGAACTGAAACAAGGCTGAAAGTTGAAGCAAGAGCCGAAGCCAGGGAAGCTTACAAAGAAAGATTAAAGCAATTGAGGGAAAACCAAAAGGCAAAACTAGAGGCATTAAGCACAGAAAAAACAGACGTGCTTGCTAACTTAAGCAGCGAAATGTTGCAGAAGATAGCAGAACTTGACAGAAGGCAGATAGAAAGACTGGCAGAATTAAATGTGAGAAACCTTGAGAAAATTGCTGGTTTGAAAAAAGAAAGATTGGAAAGACTGGCGGAGCTTGAGAAGGAAAAGCTTGAGAAGATAGCAGCTCTTAGCGAATCAGAATTGGAAAAAGCATCAAATCTAAGCAGAGGAAGATTGAAGGCATTGGCAAAACTGGATCAAGCCAGACTAAAGGCAGAGCTCAAGGCAATACATATTGTCAAGGTCAGAAATGCAGACGATTTGGCCAGAAAGAATATAACTCAAAGAGAGCTTGCCCAATTAAGGGAAAGATTTGAAGAGGCAAAAGAGGAATTCAAGAATGCTAGGAATGAGATGAATGAGGAAAGAAAAGCCCTTAAGGAAGCCAAAGAAAAAAGAGATGAAAAAGACACTTTAGAGCATGCTAAGAATTACCTATTGAGAGTTTCTGACGCACTAATAAAACATCTTGAAAAACTAAAATCCAAAGTGCAGGAAAATAATAATATAGCAGACGATGTAGAGGCAAAGATTGTTGCAGAGATAGATGCTCAGATTTCTGAAGTAGCCCAAATAAATGCAGAGATTGAGGCAGCAGCAACAAAAGAGCAAATAAAAGAAGCCGCAAAAAAGCTAAGACAAAAATGGAGCAAATTAAAGCATATAATTGACTTGCACGCAAGAAGAATTGTTGCTGCAAGAATCGAAGGTATAATCAACAGAGGATTAGTGCTTGAGAAGAAGCTTGACAATGTGCTTGAAAGGGTAAAGGAAAAAGGCATAGAAATCAATGTAAGTGCAGAGATAACCTTATTCAGCGAAAAAATTGCCTTGTCAAGAGACAAGTACAAGCAGGCGCAGGCAAAGCTTTCAGAGGTAATTGACTTAAGGGCAGGAGGTGAGTCAGCTGACAGCGGGAAAATAAAAGCGCTCATGGATGAAGCAAGTCAGCTTCTTAAGGAGTCAAGAGACGCTTTAAAAGAAGCCCATGACGTCTTGAAAGAAATAGTCAGGAAGATCAAGAAAGCTATGCCAGAAGCTGACTTGTCAGCTGATGTGGAAGTTGAAGTTGAGCAGGAAGCAGAGGCTTCTGCTTGATTTGTCAAAAACCGCAATTTACAATAATTCATAGCGGTTTTTGAGCATGCTCGGAAATTTTTGCAAATTAAAAGATATAATAAAAATTTCCGACATTTTATTTTTTAGATTTGAGAGACGTACGTAATTAACACAAATTACCTTTTAACTCAGAAAAATTTAAATATGGTGGTACGAAGAGATAAAAGAAAAAGGTGACTTTATGAGAAAAATGCTGTTATTAGCTGTATTTTTGCTGATTTTTGTTTACGCATGCCAACCAAAAACTGATATTATGCAAAAGCCAGCTGAAACACAAACCCAGCAATCTACTGCAGAATCAATAGGAGACGCAACTACAGACTCTTTTGGCAATGATATGAATAATGTAAATAACGAAGACAAGGAATTAAGTTCTAGCGGGCTGGAAGACATTGATTCTGGATTCAGCGATGTGGAAAATATATAATTTTATAATAGCTATGATGTTTCTTTTTTATTATGATAAAGATTGATGGTAGTCATGGCGAGTCAGGAGGTCAAATCGCTCGGACAGCTTTAGCCTTGTCCACAATAACTCAAAAGCCATTTGAAATTTACGACATAAGAAAAGGCCGTCCAAATCCTGGCTTGAAAAACCAGCACTTGTATTGCGTGAAAGCATTAAAAGAATTGTGCAATGCAGTTGCTGAAGGCGACCAATTAGGCTCAACATTTTTGAAATACCATCCTAAAAAAATTATTGCCAAGAATTTGAATATTGATATAGAGACTGCTGGTTCTATAACTTTGCTTTTACAGGCTTTATTGCCTCCATCTATGTTTGTCAGTAAGCCTATTACAATAACTATCATTGGCGGCACCGAAACTAAATGGAGTCAGCCCTTCGATTACCTCAATAACATTTTACTGCCTCAATTGCAAAGATTCGCCAAAATTGAGGCAAAATTGCTGAAAAGAGGATATTATCCCAAAGGCAACGGCAAAGTTGATATAAAAATAAACCCAAAATCCAAGCTAAATGATTTTGAAAATTTTGAAGGATTTCATCAACATCTAAAGCAGAATATTCATCCATATAATCTGACTGAGCAATTTCATTTAATCCAAATAAAAGGGATTTCTCATGCATCAAGAAATCTTGAAAATGCAAAAGTAGCTGAAAGGCAGGCAGAATCGTCATTAAAAATATTAAAGCAGAAATATAATGTTCCAGTCCAAATAACATCGCAATATCAAGACACCTTATCAATAGGCTCAGGCATAACTTTGTGGGCCATATTTTCAAAAAATAAAGAGGATATTGATGAAACCAATCCAATAAGATTGGGTGCAGACTCCCTTGGAGAAAGGGGAAAAAGCGCCGAATCAGTTGGGCAAGAAGCAGCAGAAAATTTAATCAAAGAAATTGAAAGCAAAGCTCCTGTTGACAGGCATTTAGCTGACCAAATACTGCCATTCATGGCGCTAATGGGAAATTCAAAAATAAAGGTGTCAGAAATAACAAATCATTGCAGGACTAATATCTATACGATAGAGCAGTTCATGGGAAAGGTTTTTGAGATGGATGAAAAAGAAAGGATAATAAATGTATAAGGATTATTACAGAAAGAAGATTGGGAAGATTAATTATGAAATCTCAAAAAAGACAAAAATTTCCAACTGGTTTAAAGTGGGTTATAGCATATTTAATTTTCAATATAATCGGAATAATAACTGTTCTCTTTTTTGGAAAATATTTAGGGAAAAGTTATAATAGTGTTTACTTATTAATTCAGCTTATTTGTTACTCTATACTTTCTCTTGGAATAATAAGATTAAATAATCTATCAAGGATAGCGACTATAATTTTTTTAATATCTATCCCGACTATCCGACTAATTTATTTCAAAGATTTCAAGAATTTTACGATTTGGCCGCTTGTATTTTTATTTTTAGTAATCTACTATCTTACAAAGCCTGAAGTGGAACAACTTTTTCACAAAAAAATTTATACTCGCAGGTGACGTTCACTTTACAGCACACAAAACAAAAAACCAATACTTTTTTAAACCAACTTCTTATCCTAAAGCTTAAAATGACAGAGAAACAGGCGGTATGCAGCTCGTGTAAAGTAAGAATCTCGAATACAATCGGCTCCACACGATTTAACTGCCCGAGATGCGCCAAAGTTGAGATAGTAAGATGCTTGCATTGCAGGAAAATTGCTGCAAAGTACAAATGCAGCGCTTGTTCTTTTGAAGGTCCCAATTAACATGGCCAATGTAGTAGTAACTTTAAAAATTATGCCTCAAAGCCCCGAGGTAAATTTGGAAGAATTAGAAGGCAAAGCAAAGGAAGAAATAGTAAAATTCTGCGATTCCAAAGAATTTAAGACAGAAATCCAGCCGATTGCTTTTGGGTTAAAGGCATTGGTAATTTATTTTGTCATGGACGAGAAAATTGGCAGCACAGAAGCTCTTGAACGGAAAATAGCAGACATTGAAGGCGTTGAATCAGTCGAAGTTCCTGATGTCAGAAGAGCTGTTGGATAAAAATAGACACATTGACTATACACTAATATACATTTCTAACTAAGTTGCACATATTCCAATTCTTCAGGCATTTTGTCCCATTTACCACTTAAAGAGAAATAATTACCCTCAACAGTTACAATACATAAAGTTTGACCGGAATAAAGCTGCGCAACTCCTTTGTTTGCGTCAAAGCAGTCTTCCTTTTTCACATCATTCAAAGGAGCACTTAATATCCTCATTTTTGCAGGCGTTATAGCAGCAAAATCAATATAAGCAGCATATTTTCTTGAAAAAAGGTCACTTTTTTCTGTTCTCATTTTAGTAAACAGCTTATTTTCAAGATCATGGTACATTGCAAAGCTGCTTAAGCTAATTTTATTTGATTGGTATGATTGAGATGGCTCTTTTTGCGCTTCTTCCGGCTTTGTTTCTATAACCTCGCTCTTTAAAGGAATCAATGCTGCATTAATCTCCTCTGTCAATCCAACCTTTACGCTAACAGTCTTATCAAAATTCAAATGGCCGTCTTTTTTGACCAATACACCATAGGTTCCAACAGGAAAATTATACAAGGTTAATGGCGTCTGCCCCTTGAACTCGTCATCAATATAAACCAGCGCCTGGCTTGGTGCAGAATCAATTACAAGCACTCCTGTCTCAATGACTTCCTGAAATTCTTCAGGCACTTCAATTTGCTGCGCACATCCAGCAATAAGCATAGAAATGACAGCGATAAGAACAAGTATGCTTACAATGCTGTTTTTCATGCCAGTTTTTATGCATAACATATATAAAAATCTATTTATTTTCTTTCAGTATTTCTACCAGATTATTTAATGGAATATCGCTTCTTATGCCTTCACTTTTAAAGTGTGTATCGCTGGCTTTATACCCCAGTTTTTTTATCTTGTTTTTTATTATTTCTTTCTTTTTCAAATTCTTTATTTTGCTTTTTTCACAAATATCATTTAAATCATAAAATCCAACAGCTTCTATCCTTGATTCTTCTTTGATTATTTTTAAAAATTTTAATAATTCACTTTTCTCACTGAATATTTTATTATTTAATGCTGTCATATGAATTTTATTAGCTAGCTTTTTATCCCAGAATTTACCGAGCCACATAGGGCCGGCATTATTGAATAAGCCGTGCTTACTTAATACAAAATCGACTTTATTCTTGCCTTTTTCGTTCACTAGGAAAACTCTCATATAATGTTCTTTGGAATATAAAAATATTGGAGTTAATGCCTTGTCATATTGCGCAGCGACCAGTTGTATTTTCCTTATCAAAATTCTTAAGCCAGTTTCATGCATGATTGCATCTTTTTTAGGCAGAGCCCAGTATTTTCTAATGCATGCCTGAGGAAAAGTGCCGCATAGAGCTGATGTGTCAGTTGCAGTCACAGCCAAAATGCCATTTCTTGAAATCCTTTTGCATGCTGAATCTAAAA
The DNA here is from genome assembly GCA_964559395.1 of uncultured Methanosarcinales archaeon. Classification (GTDB taxonomy): domain Archaea; phylum Nanobdellota; class Nanobdellia; order Woesearchaeales; family GW2011-AR4. The sequence continues at coordinate 2,672 of CAZLGX010000033.1, read as the reverse complement.
ATGGCGACGGATTTCCAAACGGATCAATATCTATGTAATCAAAGCCGTTTGAATTTAGAAGAAACAAATTGGCATCTTCATTGCATATAGTTATCTTTGCATTATTTTTGTAATCTATTTTATTTAATATCAGATTTTCTTTAATAGATTGCATAGCATTCTTATTGATATCATTGATTGAAATATTTTTTATCTTACTTTTATTTAATTCATTAAGAAACCTGATGCTTCTTACGCCGCTTGCAGCCAATGGATCCGCTATTTGTAAATTTTTTTTGTCTATAGAATTTAATAATAATATGGAAATGTCCCTATTCAAGCTCATTACTGGATTATAGAAAACACTCATAGCTTTTGACACTTTTTTAATGCTTGATAATTTTAATTTTGCAGAGCCTTCATTTATTATCATTTATCTAATGAAATCATATCCAATTAAAAATCTTATTGTTACACAATGTTTAAAAACACGCTTCCTTTACTTTGTTGTGATTTAACATGAAATTAAGGCAACCAATTATAGTGGTGTTCGGGCATATAGATCATGGAAAAACGCAACTTCTAGATACTATTAGAAATACTTCTATTATAGAATCAGAGCCTGGAAGAATAACACAGAGTATAGGATGCACTCTTGTGCCTATGGAAACAGTTAAAAAAATATCCGGCCATTTGCTGAAAAAGTTGAAATTAAAAATTACATTGCCAGGAATGCTTTTTATTGATTCACCTGGCCATGCAGCATTTACAAATCTGAGGAAAAGAGGAGGAAATCTTGCAGATATTGCTATTCTTGTTGTTGACATAAACGAAGGCATGAAGCTGCAAACAGAAGAGTGCATTGATATTCTTAAGCAGTATAAAACTCCATTTGTGGTTGCGCTAAATAAGATAGATTTGCTTGCTGGCTGGAGCTCTAACCCAAATCTAACATTGCTGGAAAACATACAAAAGCAACAAGAGCAGGTTATGCTGCTATTGGAGCAAAAATTGTACGAAGTTGTGGGAAAATTAAGCGGACTAGGCTTTAATTCAGAGAGATTTGACAGGGTTGAGGATTACACCAAGCAAATCGCAATCATTCCAATCTCAGCAAAAACAAAAGAAGGCTTGGCAGAATTACTGATGGTTTTGACAGGATTGTCGCAAAAATTCTTGGAAGCAAGCTTGGAAGTAAATACAGAGGACTATGCAAAAGGAACTATCTTAGAGGTCAAGGAAGAGAAAGGACTCGGTACAACAATTGATGTTATAATCTATGACGGTTCTTTAAAGCAGAATGATACAATCATAATAGGTTCGTTAACTGATCCTGTTGTTTCAAAAATCAAGGCAATGTTTATGCCGCCTCCTCTTATAGAGATGCGTGACAAAAAAACAAAATTCAGGCCTGTCAGGCAGATAAGCGCTGCAGCAGGAATTAAGATTTCAGCCCCTTATCTTGAAAATGTGGTTGCAGGCATGCCGTTAAGAAGCTGTGCTTTGGCTGATGTTGATAAGGTAAAACAGGAGATAAAGAAAGAGGTTGAAGAAGTTTTAATAGAGACAGACAAGCAGGGCATTGTCATAAAAGCAGACTCTCTTGGCTCATTGGAAGCGCTGACAAAGCTATTGAAAGAGAAAAACATAGAAATAAAAAAAGCCTCCATAGGCAACATATCAAAAAAAGACATTTCCGATGCTGAAATCAATTATGAGAAAAATCCTCTGCAAAGCGCAATCCTTGGATTTAATGTTGAATTGATGGCTGATGTCAAAGCCCCTCAAAATGTCAAAGTTATTTCAAGCAACATTATCTACAAGCTGATAGAAGACTTTGAGAGATGGCAGCAGGATGAAAAAAATAGGCTGGAAGCAAAAGAATTGGACTATTTGTGCAAGCCCTGCAAGATAAGGATTCTGAGAGGGTATGTCTTCAGGCAGAATAACCCAGCTGTTGTCGGAGTAGAGATTTTAGCAGGCACATTGAAAACAGGCACGCCTTTAATGAAAAAAGATGGAGTTGTTATTACAGAAGCCAAGAGTATGCAGATGGAGCAGGAAACCATAGAAAAGGCAGAGAAAGGCAAGCAGATTGCGGTTTCTTTGCCAGATGTCACCGTAGGCAGGCAGATTCATGAAGAAGATATTTTATATTCTGCCATTCCAGAAGGACATTTCAGGAAGTACAAAGAGTTCAAGAAATTATTGACGCATGATGAGATAGAATTATTGAAGGAGATAGCGGAAATAATGCGACAACAAAACCCGATGTGGGGGATTTAGTAGTTTAGTAAAAATCCCAATAAAAAATTTTCAATCCGTTCGCTTCGCGAACAATAATTACGCTCGGCGAAAAATCTCCTACCAATGATTTTTCGCCTCGGATTATAACAATATCAAAATTTAATAAACTTCAACAAAATGCCAGAATTAAAAATACTCAACAACAAAGAAATAAAAGAAATTTATAAAATGATCGAGAAGCAATGGGGCGCAAAAATAAAACTAGACTACGGTTTTTTAAAGAATAGCAAAAACAGAGTTTTCATAATAAGTAAAGATATCTCTAAAATTGATTTTTCAAATTTAAGATTGAATTCTGTCGGAATGTATTTTTGTGAAATAGATGATAAAGGAATAAGATTAAGCATTGAAGGCTCGCAGCTAATCGGTTCAAAAGCGACTAAAAA
>CAZLGX010000032.1:7043-9768 GCA_964559395.1 uncultured Methanosarcinales archaeon | reverse complement strand
GCCACAAACGTCTCAACCTTATCTGAATCAAATTTTCCTCTTTCCAATGAATCCAAAGCTGCTCTACAGCCATTGGAAAATCCAACATATTGCATTTTGTCTTTATTGGTAAAATTCAAAACTCCATTCAATAATGCAGGAACAAAAATGTCTGTCAGATTATAAAATGTGTAATCAATGCAGTCATCGCAATCCTGTCCTGGTCCGCCTGTAATCTCAATAAGCCATGTATCTCTTCCTGTATTTGAAATTTCAGCGCCTAAAACTTCCCATGTTGTCAAGTTGCTGAATATTCCATGCGCCAACACCACCGGCATCTCAACAGGAACTCCTGTTGAATTCAAATATTCCAGATAATCACTGCTGATATTTGGCTTTAAATTTCTTAATCTTAATGTGATACCATTATCAGTAGCAACTGTTTTATCTTCAACATTAAACATTTCATCATTTAAAGCATTCCTAACAATCCTCCTAAATTGCTCATTGTTCTGATTGTAATGCTCAGAATTTCCGCCTAAATGCAAATAATCATAAACCTTGATTGCATCAATATTCTCATCATCAATAAAAACTGCCTCTTTCTCTTTGGCATTCAGAAACAATGCATGGTTCTTGATAAATTCCTTAACACCCGCAATATCCCCTTCTATTTCGTTTCCAACAATCATAACATGAATTGTAATTCTCTGCAACAAGCCCTCTTCTGCAATTCCAGCTACCAATGCGCTGTAAGGATTCACTCCAACTTCATCATTATAAATTATATTTCCAGAATCGTAGCCGAACTCAAATTTCTCCCCGGTTGCTATGTTTTTGTCCTTATTCCTGGGATTTAATTTTCCTATATAGACTTTTACATCAGCCTGCGCCTCATTCTCAGTGTAATAGCCGGAAACAAGCTTTTTCTTAATATAATCCTTAAATTCTGATCTTACAGCTAAGGATTGGCTTTCAGCAGAGACAAATACATAAGGCAGTCCAATGAACTCTTTAAATACTAAATTATTCTTTTCATTGCTCTCATTTATCTCATGTTCATAGTCAATGCTAACTAAAACTTCCTGATTCTCCTTTAATTCAAGAATCGAGCTGAAAGTAATGTTTTTTCCTCTTTTAATGTCAAGAATTGCTGTATCATTTTCCAAAGTCTCTGTATTATGAATTGCAACCTTGACATTATTTGCTTCAATCTCTCCTGCATTTTTTACCATTGCAGATACATTCACATGGGTTGCGTTAAATATAAAAAAGCTGATATCTGAAGCATCGACAGCCAAGTCAATTGTATAGTTGCTGTTGTCGAGAAAAACTTTTGTCAGGTTTCCATGCGTCCAAATCAAATCTAAGCCATTATTTCCGTCTATATCGACAGCTACGGGATTGAATGCGTCTAGCTGATAGAAAAGAATAGAAGTTCCGTTCAACAGATAAATATTTGTCATAGTGATAATATCTTTTTTTCCATCGCCATTCATATCAGCAAGCATTGCATTTCCCCTGATTCCATCGAAAAGGCTGGTTAGCATTATGTTGCTGATTTCATATCCGCTGTAGTTATAGCAGTTCAATGACATATTTTCAAAGCCCGTTGCTCCTATCAGTTTCTTTACATCTTTAATAAGGCAGATGTCATCGAAGCTGTTCTTGTCATAATCCAAGACAAATGGGTTTGTGCCTTCCCATTTACTGACTGGGGAGTTGTGGTCGCCACATCGAGTCTCAGTAGGAATATTTCCGCACTTGGAAAATAATTTAGTACCATTTGGACTGTAAACAAACAATTCAGTGAACCAGTCATTGCCAGTAAAATCGGCAGGGGCATCATCATAAAAAACGCTTGCAGCAATCTCCAGCTTGTTGTCATTGTTCAGGTCAACCAAAACTGGCTGGCCTTTCAGCTCAAACAGCTGGTGAAATAATAACGACCCGAATATTATTGGCTTAAAAATATTGTCAACTATTCCGCTGTTGTTGAAACCAGTGTCTAATTCTCTTTTGCCTAAGTCAAAAACCATGAATCCGTAGCCGCTGCTGTTGTCCTGGTTAAACCAGAAAATAGCTTCTAAATTGCCGTCATTGTCTATGTCGCCGATAGCAGGCACAGTATGCCTTCTTTCTTCGTAATCAGATATAAAATAAGAATTATCTTTCCTGGAATCCATATTAACTATATGAACATAGTTCAATTTGTCTTTAAAGACGCAATAATTTGTTCCATTGAATTCAAAGCACTTTATTCCGCTAAAATTGGCTTCATGACTCAAAGTTAAATTAAACTCTTGGATTATGTCTTGTTTATACTCATAAGCAAAAAAATAATCAGTAAAGTTCTGCCTTGCATTGAATATTATTTCAATCTTGTCATCATCATCAAAATTAAACAATGCAGGCTGTCCAAGAACAGAGCCTATTTTTATGCTGTTTAATATTTCCAATTGCGGGTTAAGCACTATTAGTGAGTCATTGGAAAAAATAACAATCTCGTTTTTTCCATTTGCATCCAGATCATCAACCAAAGCCTGGAAATCCATTCCCAAGTCGATGCTGAAATTGGCAGTATTCAAAGGAAAATATCCTGTTCCATTAGATACTCCAGTATTCCTCAAATCATTCTGGTAGGTTTGCCAAGAAGCATAAGACAAAGGAATTGCTAATAAAAAAATAATTAAAAAATAATAAAGCTTCATAATCCACCCCTTTTTAAGTTAAAAATTTAGATTTA
>CAZLGX010000032.1:0-6943 GCA_964559395.1 uncultured Methanosarcinales archaeon | reverse complement strand
TAGTATTTAAAGCTTATTTTTTAATAATTTTATGCCCACCAAACTCATTTCTCAAGGCAGCGACAACTTTGCCTGCAAATCTTGGTTTTTTCTGTGATTTTTTTCTTGCTTCAAGCGCTAATTTTATTGTTCCAGCGTCAACTCCAAACTCTTTCGCAGTTTTAATAGTCCATTCGCCTGTTTCGCCGCCGCCGATAATTCCCCGTACCATGCTTAATTTAGAATCCTTAGCAAATGCTTTCTCTGCCAATTCAGTCAAATAAGAGCGGATTATCGAGCCATTCTTCCACGTTGTTGAAATTTTCCTTAAATCAAGATTTTTGTAAGGTCCTTTATACAACAATTCAAAACCCTCCCCATATGCCTGCAACAAAGCATATTCAATTCCATTATGGACCATTTTAACAAAATGTCCTGCTCCTGCTTGCCCAACATAAGCATAGCCGTTTTTTGCAGAAACTGCCTTGCAAATTGGCTCAATCTTTTTGAAAATATTTTTGTCGCCGCCAATTGTCAAGCAGGCACCATGTCTTGCGCCAGAAAGTCCTCCGCTTGTTCCGATATCAACAAAGTGTATTCCTTTCTTTTTCAGGTAATTCTGCCTTCTTATTGAATCTTCATAGAAAGAATTTCCTCCGTCAATAACAATATCTCCCTTGTTCAAATAAGGAAGCAATTCCTTAACCACAGCATCAACTGACTTGCCTGCGGTAACCATTATCCAGATTATTTTCTGTTTAGGCAGTTTTTTCATTAGTTCTTTAATAGAAAAAGCAACCTTCACTCCTTTCTTTTTTATTTCTTTTACCGGCTCTGGGCTTCTGTTGTATGCAACAACATCAATCTTATGGTCTTTAAGGTTAAGAGCAATATTGAAGCCCATTCTTCCCAATCCTATAAAGCCGAGTTTCATGACAAGAATTAGTTTATTTTGTGTTTAAATAATTATTGATTATTTATGTCATTTCTATTCGGTAGTTAAAGTGGAAAAATTTTTAAATACAGTCTTCTTCTCAAAGAAATATGTCAAAGGTAGATTCTATCGATGTTATTGTCGCAGGGGGACGTGGCGAGAGACTATTCCCGTTAACAAGAGATAGAACTAAGCCTGCTGTTCCATTTGGCGGTTACTACAGGATCGTAGACTTTGTGTTGAATAATCTAGTCAATTCTGGAAGTAGAAATATCCTTGTTGCCGTACAATACAAACCAGCCTCTTTGAAAAGACATATACAAGCTGCATGGAAACCTGTTTTTGAGCGTGAGGGTGAAGAATTTATTTCTATTGTTGCGCCGCATGGTGAAGGGTATCAAGGCAATGCTGATGCAGTCTTTCAAAATCGTGCTTTTCTTGAGGAAGGTCCAAGGCTTGTTGGTGTATTTGGCGCTGACCACGTATATCTTATGGATGTTGCTCGCATGAAAGGATTCCACTTAGACAATCATGCTGATCTGACATTGGCGGCTATACCAAGACCAATTGAGGAAGCTAAAGGATTAGGAGTAGGTGTAGTAAACAGTAGAAACGAACTTGTAGATTTCAGAGAGAAACAGGAAAATCCTCCTCCAATGCCAGGTTCAGAAACTCATTGCTTAGTTTCAATGGGAAATTATATCTTTTCGAGAGACGAATTGATAAGAATTCTAATAGCCGACAGCAGAAAACTTTATACGCAATATACTGTAGGCGCTGATCCGGAACAATCTACATCCAGAGATTTTGGAAGAGATATCATACCAGCAATGTTAAGAGCCAATAAAAGGATTATGGTTTATGATTATAGGAACAATGACATAGCAGGAATTCGCCCAGAAATATTGAGATATTGGCGAGATATCGGAACGATAAGCCAGTATTTCCAAGCTAATATGGATCTTACCGGTCTGCATCCAAGTTTAGTTCTGGCTAACCCTCAATGGCAATTAGTAACACATGACGAATCCGGCGGCATCCCGCCGCGTATTAGTGGAATAGCTTCTAACTCCGTAATAGCAAATGGGGCTGTAATCGAAGGTGTTGTGGAAGAGTCTGTGATAGGTTATAACGTTAGGATAGGACGAGAATCTTACGTGGTGAGATCAGTTTTAACGGGAAACGTTAGAATAGGCAATGGTGTTACAATCCGAGATGCCATAATAGATAAAGGAGCAGAAATCCCAGATAACATGAGAATAGGACTGGATCTTGAACAAGATGTCAAAAGGAGATTTAGGGCTCCTGAAAACGATAAAGTATCTTTGGTTCCACGGAATTATAAACCATAAATAATTCTAATATTTAACAAAAGATAATTGTTCCCTTTTCTGATTTTCATCGGCATTCTATAAAACAAATATCTACCCTACTTCACTTTCCTTAAATCAAGACCTTCAAAAACTAAGCTATTATTTTTCAAGATTATTTTAACCAAATTCATAAAATTCCCTACTGTATAAACCTTTATAAATAGACCAAATTTAATGGGAAAAATAAATTATATTCATAAACTAGATTTAATACATATGTAGGTGTGAACTAAAATGCCGTTTGTGAGATCGTTAAGCAAGCATGTTTTAATTAAAAGACTTCAGTTTGCTCTTGACAAATATCCTGTAGATATGCTTGAGTTTGACCTAAGAATGATATTTGACGATGAGCTTTGGACTTTATGGGAAAACGGCCATTTCATAAATCAACGCTTTCCGGAAATTGAGGCAAAATTTGATTCTAAATATGTTATAAGAAAAAGCATGATAAACAAAATCAGAAGATTGAATAAGAAATTTATCAATGAACTTGAATTAGAAAAATTGTTTGAAGAAGGCAACGACTTGATTCTTGGCCCATTTTTGCCTTCTGGCGATAAAAATGACATATTTTCATTTTTGACTGCCTGCTATTTTAATTCGTATGGCACCGGAGTTTTTAGATTCGATAAAAAAAGCAGGACTGTGCCCAATAAACTATCTAATGATCCTCTGTTTGAAAAGGCGAATGCTAATTATCTTTATAATGCAATTAAATCTGGGCGGATTAAGGCAGAGCAGATTAAGATATTAAAGCTTGCTAATGGCGCTAAAGTGGAAGCCCATAAGGTATTTTTAGACGAAATTAAGAAATTAGACAAGGAAAATGGAATAGATGTATATTCCAAACTACAATATATTATAACTGATTTCACAAGCAAGATAATTGATGATGTTAAGAAAAAATGCTTAAAAATAAAAGAATTGAAGAAAGCTTATAAGCTCGGACTTTTGGATTTTAAAGTATTTGACGTACTTTCTCCGATTGAAGAATATAGCAAGGATTTGGCTGTAATAGATGCAAGCTATTTGTTTGACAGTATTTCCAGTCCCATTATAATAAAAAGAAATAATGATCTGTACCACGTTTATATTCGTGGGGTAATTTGTGATAAATACAAAGTCCATTATACAAATGGCAGAAAAATATCTCATAAAGACTTTAAAAGTTTGCTTTTGAGAAAAGATTACAAACGACTCTCAAAAATAGAGAAACGAGCGTTTAATCTCGTAAGAATAGAGACCAAACTTGTTAAAACTGACATAAACAAGCTTCCTTATTCAAAACAGCTCAAAGAATTCTTAAAAATTCCAGAAATTGAAATATTTTCATTGAACCTTCCACTTATTGATTTTCTTGAGAAATGCAAAAAAATACTTGTTCACGGTGGCTATTTTCAGTCCTTTGATTACGGAATCGTGGACTCAAAAAAATTAAAATTTAGACCGAGAATTTATCAAAGATATACCGGAAATATCACATTTCCTTTAAATTATGCATTTCTTCAAATTCTAGAAAATGGTGACTACAAAATCAACATAGAAAACTCCCTTAATTACTTAAATAAATTCTCCAATGACAAAGTTATTTATTTTTCAAACCTGAGGGACAAGATGACAAATTTTGAGGCTTTTTCAAAATTATTTGATTTTTCATATTTGAAAAATCTGGCAAAGTTAAAAGAGAGCAATGAAAAACTGTTGAAAATGTATGGTTATTCTCAAGAAGGTCTTAGAAAGTTTAATGAGTTCTTAGTCAAGAATAAATTATTGGAATGGAAGGATAGAAAGTGGGTTGATTCCCATAACTCTAAGAAGGATTATTTATTTGATTATTTAAACAGCTTGTTTCTGTATTTTAAATTTAATGTTATGGATAAATATAAACAATTATGGCTATTTGAATACCCAAATCAAAACCCTGAATTTGTGAAATTATTGAACAAATTTGGCTATGATGAAGGCGTTATTAGACATATATTTAAACATTATAATGAATTTGAAGAAATATCATATATAAGAATGGAATTTACGAATACTTGATATTTATTATAGTTTAATTAACACGGCTCTGACAGGGCTACCATCACCATGTCTTATTTTTAATGGCAGCCCGTGGAAGAAATACCTGCCCTGCTTTACTTTGCTTAAATCCAATCCTTCGAAAATAGGGATGTTATGTTTAGCCAATATTTTGTGTGTTTCGTGATTTGGCTGGTTTCTCTCAATGCCAAGTGAATCAATTCCAACTGCCTTTATTTTTTTTGACGCAAGATACTCTGCGCCTGTTTTTTCAAGATAAATGAAATTAAAATTAAAATCTTTGCCTAATTTATTTTTTGTTTTTAACAGCACAATAACATTTTTCTGAATTTTTATTTTTGAATTTTTTAAATAATTTTTAGTTATTGCAGTTTTTATTTTAGTGAAATCCAAAACCATGCATTTGCCAATAAACCTATCCAAACCAATTTTTTCTATTGTTTTTCCATTTTCCATAACATGATAAGGAGCATCAACATGACTTCCAGTATGCACAAAAATATCAAGCTTTGATTCATTCGCGCCTTCTTTCAATGTTCTTGTTACAGAAATCTTCGGCCTTTTCTCTAATCTATTCTTGTAAACAACCATATCTTCTGAAATTTCCGGGCTTAAATCGTATATTCTCATTTTCCCAATAAATCAGCATAGCTCGGCCTTTTCGGAACTATCCATTTCCTGCCGTCTTTTTCAATCAGTTTATCAGATTCTTTCGGGCCCCATGTTCCTGCCTCGTATTTTAACGGCTTCATGCCTTTGAAGGCATCGGTAAGCACATCGGCAAATCTCCAGGCATTCTCTACTTCATCCCACCTTGTGAACAAGGTCTGGTCGCCAATCATAACATCGTAAAGCAGCCTTTCATAGGCTTCAGGGCTGTTAGGCCCAAATTTACATTCATGGCAAAAATCCATTTCTACATTATCTATTATCACCTTATTGCCCGGTACCTTGGCGTTGAATTGCAACGTTATGCCTTCATATGGTTGTACCCTTACAATGAGCATGTTCTTTTCATGCTTAGATTTTAGGAACAGCTTAAAAGGAACTTCTTTGTATACGATTACAATTTCGGTTGCTCTTTCTTTGAGGCGTTTCCCTGTTCTCAGATAAAATGGCACATTTTTCCACATCTTATTATTGATATAAATTTTGAATGCAGCATATGTTTCTGTTGTTGAATTTTTTCTTACGTTTGGCTCTTCTGTATAAGCAATTACACTTTTTTCGTTTATTGTGCCTCTGCCATATTGCCCAATAATTGCGTTCCTAAGAACATCTTTTTTTCCGAACTTAATCGACTTAAGCACTTTTATCTTTTCATTTTTTACGTCATCTGCCTGTATGCTTTTGGGCGCAGCCATAGCAACCAAAGTCAAAAGCTGCATCATATGGTTTTGGATTACATCCCTTATTGCGCCTGCTTTTTCATAATAATTGCCTCTTGTTTCAACTCCAAGCGTTTCAGCGACAGTAATCTGGACGTGGTCTATATAATCCTTGTTCCATAAGGGCTCGAATATGCTATTAGCAAATCTTAAAACAAGAAGATTTTGAACTAGCTCTTTTGCCGTATAATGATCAATTCTATAAATCTGCCTCTCGTCAAAGACTTTTGTTATAGAAGAGTTTAACTCTTTTGCTGATTTCAAATTGTGGCCAAATGGCTTCTCAAACATAATCCTGCAATATGGTTTATTTTCATTATGTCTTTCTGCCAGATTTGCGCTACGAAGGTTGGACACAATAGCGCCCATAAGAGAGGAGGACGCAGCCAAATAAAAAATTCTTTCGCAATGGCTGCTTTTTTCACTTGAAATACTATCCAACCATCTTTTCAATTTCTCATAGTCTGATTCATCGGAGAATTCAAGCTGAAAGTAATAAATTCTTTTAAGCAATTTTTCCAGAATCTCGTCATCAACCTTTATCCTTGAGAATCTTCTCACCGCTTCTGCAGACTCTTTTTTATACTGCTCCTGCGATTTTTCCTTCCTTGCTATGCATACTATAATAAATTCATCCTTAAGCTGTCTTTCCTGCTCCATGAAATAAAATGCAGGCAGGAGTTTTCTTTTAGTTAAATCGCCGGTTGCTCCAAATATTGAAAAAATACATTTGCAGTCTTTCATAAAACTCATGCGGTATTTGTTGTTTTTATATTTATTGTTTAAGTATGTTAAACTTTGACAAAGTTTATTAATTTGTTGAAATTATAATTTATTATGACTTACAAGAAAATATTAGAATATTTATATAGCCTCGAAAGCCCAAAAATAAAACTCGGGCTTGAAAGAATTCAGTCGCTTCTTGATAAAATAGGCAATCCAGAAAAGAAGCTGAAATGCATACATGTTGCAGGAACTAACGGAAAGGGAAGCGTTTGCGCAATGCTTAACTATATTCTGATCGAAGCCGGCTACAAAGTTGGAATGTACACAAGCCCACACCTTAAAAAATTCAATGAAAGGGTAAGGGTAAATAATAAGCTTATAACTGACAAAGAAATTGTTGAATATTTCCTGAAAATCAAGCCATTTATAACAAATCAAAGCTTTTTTGAGATAACAACTGCAATGGCTCTTTTGTATTTTTATGATAAAAAGGTTGATTT
>CAZLGX010000031.1:0-9808 GCA_964559395.1 uncultured Methanosarcinales archaeon | reverse complement strand
ACAAAGAGGGCGTTCAGGAGGCAGCTATGGCCACAGGCCAAGCCACGGAGTCAGGATGCAATACGCAAGCAGAGGCAGAAAATTTCATTCACACGGCTCAAGCCAAAGCCACCATTCCGGAGAAAGAAAATCCTATTCGAGCAGCGACAGGCCCAGTTATGGGCAAAGCAGGCATAGGAGCCAGAGCAGGGGAAGCTATCAGGGGAGAAATTAGTTATATTTAATTTATTTCCACCTATTTTGATACTACACTTACGTTAATTCTCTACCACTTGAGATTGGCACCTTCGCTAGACGTGAAGATGAACCAAAATTAAGAACTACTAAACGATGAGGAGGCTACTTAATTTCACCTATCGATAATTTGTTTATAGCAATATTTCCAATATATCTTCCGTTTCCACGTAGAACACGATCTGTAAGTTCTCTATCTTTATGCCACTGGTCTGGAGCTGGTACAACATCAAGAGCATTAAAATAATCATCAAAAGAAAACTTTCCTCTGATTAGCGAGTAGCATGATTTCTCATCTTTGAATGGTTGTTTATCAAACCATGCTTTAAACTGTCCTAGTTTTTCGACCATTTCTTCAATTTTCGGATCAACATCTAATTTCTTACCTTCCAATTGTGCTTCTTCATACTCCTGCCCATGGAAAACAAGGTATAATGCTTTTCTTAAACCTTTCCAGCTTAATTTCATACCATCCCATTCTCTATACGCTTCTTTTATTCTTTCAGGACCACCAGCAACACTATTAGCTAACCAAAAGACATAAAGTCTAGAAATACCAGACCTAATGGCTCCTTCTTCAATATTTCCAAAGTCTTTCGTAAGACCATACTGATCAGATCCCTTTTTTCCTGGCAAAACTACAGCATCGCGAAGTTCAATAAAAACATCGTCATACGCTTGTAAAATCCCTATGATATCTCCTCCCCGATATTGAATTTGCACCGGAGTAAAAAGTCTTCCATTAAGCACTGGAGATGAGTAATCTCTGGTTATTTCATGTAAAGTGGTGTAAGTTGCAGGGAGATTTTCATTTTTTACATCAAAGACATCTTTCAAAACATAAAGTCCTGGGATTCTTTTAGATAATGCTCGTCTTGCGAGGGGTGAAACATCTATCCTAAAATCAGTTCGGTTTCTTGTTTGTCCATTAGTAAGATCAACCCACCACCAATCAACGCCCAACTCTCCCGGTTTAATATCCTCACCAGTGACAATGACATCTAAATCTTTTCGTGGAAGTTCTTTAGTTAAGACTCCACCCACAAGAAGTCCCATTTGACCTGTCCTCTTTAGATATTCATCTACTTCTCTTACTAGGTTATTATCTCCGGGACGACCTTTAAATTCATCATCTCCCGCAAATACTTTTGGTGGTTCTTGCTTTAGCGATAGTTCTAGACTCATACTATACCGTCATAGCGGTGTCTTTTTAAATCTTTCGATTTTGTTACTACTTAAAAGACATAAAGATTATCCTAAATTTGACAGAAACATTTATATAAAACGCAAGACTTTGATTCATTCATGAAAACCAAAACTTTTGATGTAAAGGCTTTCTGGAAAGAGATGAAAGAATTATTCCCTGATATAGATTTAAGTTCAATTAAAGAGGGTTCCGGACAATGGGCGATGACAAAACCGATAGTTCTGAAGAAATTGTTTTAAGGTTTGGTTTGAAAATAGAGAAGATAATCAAAGGTAAGAATGTCCGATTTCAGATAGCTTTCCATAATGAGGGCATCCCCGAAGCTGAAGTTATCCTCCTTGCAGAAGCATGGTTAGACAAGATGAAAGACAATTTCAAGCAACCAATCAAAGATGGATTTTCCTTCTTTCAGCCGCCAAAAGATGATGATAAATAACTAACAAAATAAGCCCCGATTCTTGATAGTTATGAGAGTGTGTCACTAATAATACCAGAAAAAACGGTTTATGGGATTAATCTACCCAAACACCCCAAACCATCCTTTCGCTTTCTTCTCTTTTGTCTCGATAAGGACTTGAATATCAGCCTGCTGCTTCTTCAAATTTTCAACCTGCTCTTTCAAAATCGCTTTTGCAACATCGCTTGGAACTTCTTCTATGAGCTTGGTTAAAGTTTCGATTGAATTCTGCAGTTTGGAATTGCTTTCTTCCAGCTGCTTTATCTCTTCCTGCTCTGCTGCCTTTGCCAGGCCCAAGAACAGCCTTATCTTATAACCAATCCCTTTCTGCTCCTCTTTCTTCTCAACATCTTCCAGTTCGTCAGAGACATCAAGAACTTCACTGGCCTTGTCCTCGATTATGAAAAGATATTCAGTAGGCACATCAGAATCTCTTAATGAAGCCAGCTGTGAGGCAGCTTCCTCAACTTTGCTGCTTATTACAATGCCCTCTTTGACTTCTTTTGCCCTTTCAGAACTCTTGGCTGAGCTTATCTTTGCATTAACAACAAAAGGCAGTAACTTTATGTCTCCAAACCTGTTAGGATCTATGTCACCTTTATAGATTGTAGTGTCCTGAAGCCTTAAGTCCTCTTCTAAGTCATTGATAAAAAGCTTTAATTTTTCAATATCTTCTTCAGTTGCAGTGTTCAAAACAGCCAAGACAATCTCGGCTTTGTCTGCTCTCTTGACCTCCTCTTCATCAGCCATTATGTCCTTGAATTTGCACCTTTTCCTTGTTTCCTCAACTATAAATTTCCTTAAGCTATCTTCTGTCATTAATTCAATGCATTTTTGCGCATTGCCTTTCATATGCTCACATCTTTTTGCTCCATGTTCTAAACATCTTTTCCTGTCTTCATCAATTCTTGCGCATCTTTCCTCGGCATGCCTTATTTCTGCTAAAGTTGCAGTCTCGCAGTTTTTCTCAATTTGAGTCTTCAGGAATTCGCTTGATTTTCTTTCTTGCTCTTTGCATTTCTCTATGAATGTATCTTTATCGCAAGCTGTTGGAGTATTTAAGCAGGTTCTTTGCTGCTCTAGCCACGAGTTTTCGCAGCGCCTTAAGAAATCGTTATATTCTACCATAACTGCTGCGCCCGTTATAGAAGAGCCGCTGGTCACATTAAGGCAATCATAACCAACAACGCAGCTTTTGTCATCGTATCTAGTTGTTAGGCTTTGTCCTTCGGCACATGTGGGTTTTGCAACAGCCGGGCAAGTTTGGTATTTTATGCATTGATAACTTGTGACGCAACCTGTATTGTCGTAATAAGCTTCTAATCTCTCATCGGAATTGCAGGTTGGCTTTGAAACTTCAGGGCATTCTTTCACACATCTGTAGACTGTTAGTGGGCCAACTGCTTCCTGATTAATCTCTTTATTATATCCGCTCGGGCAAACGCAATTTGCGTCATGTGAACCACCGCCGCATCCTACAGGCAATATATCAGGGCAAGCAAATATTATACACCCATTCAAATCTCTCTTACCGGTGTCATATGCACCATTGCATGAGGGCTTAGTGCATGTAAGTGAGGTGCAATAATAATACACACAACCATTTTCATCATTTTTCTTTTCCGCAGAGCTTCCTTCAGGGCAACTTGGGACTTTAGGTTCAGGGCATGCTGCTATAGGACAAGGCGCAAACTCGCACTTAGGACCAATTCTTGAAACAAAGCTTCCATCATGGCACTGCTTGACATCTCTCGGGCAAATTGTCGCTTCTTTTTCACAGAAGTAATAGACACAGCCATTTGAATCAGTTTTGCTTCTTAAGACAGCTCCAGCTTCGCATTGTGTCGCAGGATAATTAGGACAAATTCGCCTTTCTGATTTGCATTCATCGCTGACACTGAAGATATTAACTCCACATTTTCCAGTTTCAGCATTGCACCTACTTTCGCAGAATTTTCTTGAAAGTTCGCTCCAGTGCTCATAAGACCTGCATGAGCTGTCGCTTCTTGATTCAACGGTACCATCATAACATTCCCATCTTGCGCTTACAAATCCCTCGCCTTCGCCAGATTTGTCTTCCTCTTTTCTTACACCAGACATGCATTGCCTAATAAACTTTTCTTTATCGCAGGGCTGATTTTGACTGAATCTTTCACATTCTTTAATCAATCTGTCGCCTTCAAAATCGAACCTTTTCCTGCATTGTCCATCAAGGTTTTCGAGGCGCTGCTGCAAGTGAAAATGATTTCTTCTCTTGCATGCTTCGACTATAGCATCTTTGTTTGCAGGGCATGAATATGCAACCGCATTTAGTTTTTCCATCTCTGTTGCATCATCCTTTACAAAAGCAGTTCCAAATTGTGAGCAGCTTTTCTTAAATGATTCTTCGCATTTTGATTCCTGCTCTTCAATATTTTTGCATACGCTCTGCAAATCGCCTACTTTTGCCTTGAATTTTCCTACTATTAATTCGGCAATCTTTTCCGGTTCGTTACAGTTTTGCTTTATCTCCCTCGGGTCTATTTCATCACCTATATAACGAAAAATCATTCCAAAAATCATATGCTCTTTTGAGTATCCCTCGTAGGAAGGGCCTGCGTCATACCTTTCATATCCTTCATGCTCGTAAGAAAATGCTTCTTTTCTATCCATCCTATCGTTAAACTCCATCATTGATTTCTTGAATGCCATATCATCGAAGTCTTTGCCAAACTTCTCTTTGGCCATTCTGCGCATTTCTTCTTCAGAAAAATCGCTTCTCCTAAATCGCTGCATCATCTCTTGCTCCTCAGAGCCCATTCTGCCTGGATAAATAATAACATCACCATCTTTGTAGTAATCCTTGCCTTCTTTTTCAGGATCTATAGGCCTGCCTTCGTAATAACTTGGCTCGTATTGTGCAAATGCAAGATTGCTTAGAATAACAAGAATAATACATAGAAAGGCAACAAGATTCTTTATATTCACCATCTTTCTTTTTTCTTTGAATACTCTTGTATTTAAACTTAACTATATCTCGAAACCATATCTGCCATACATAGGTGTAAATAAAAACGGCCCTAGGAATTCTAGCTCTAAGTGCCCGTTTCTGTCTTTTATGCCCCTTACCATCTCTTGCTCTTGGGCATTTCCAACAGGTCCTATTATTATGCCTTCTGGCTTAAGCTGCTCAAGAAGTTCTTTTGGGAATTCTTTGCACGCGGCAGTTATTATGATTTTGTCAAAAGGGGCTTCTGGCGGCATGCCTTTTGATCCATCTTCTTCCAGAACAACTACATTGTCTATTTTTGCTTTTTTGAGATTTTGTTTTGCGAAATGAACAAGTTCCGGCACAACCTCTGTTGTTATCACTTTTCCTTTCTGGCCTACAATTTTTGCAATGATTGCGGCCTGATAACCTGAGCCAGTCCCTATCTCGAATACTTTTTCGCCCGGCTTTAATTCCAAAGCATGGGTCATTATCATTACCGTTGTGGGCTGCGATATAGTCTTGCCCCTGAGCAAAGGCAATGGAACATCATGGTAAGCTGCATCCTTTATGTTTTCTGGTATGAAATCCTCTCTGCTTACTTTCTTGAATGCCATTAGCTCTGCAATTCTAAATGCGAAATTCTCCTTCCAAAAATTCATCAAATCAGTTTTTTGTATCATTCTAATCAATAAAGATGATTAAATACTTAAATTTTTTGATTATACTTTTTTCCTTTTGTCAATAATCCTTTTTTCTTTAAGCTCTGTTTCCATTCCCAACAGATTCAATAATTCCTTAAGCTCAGTTCTCACTATTATGGGGCTTATCTCAGTTTCTTCAATTATTTTATTTTTTAAATTCAGCTTCAACTTTTCAAAATTCGCCTTTTTTTTAGGTACGACATAAACAATTAGTTCATCAACCTCGTATGGATCGTTATTTTTCTTTCTTATTTCGATTTGCCACTCCTCAATATTTTTGTCAGACATCATAAGCGGAAAGAAAATATTTAAGTTAACAAAGCTGCCTTTTATTTTGGTCAGCCTAAATTCTTTATATTCAGAGATTCTTTCGATTGCACTGTCAATTCTCGGCAGAGTTCTGCCGCAAGAGCATTTCCCATAGTGCAACTTTGAAATGTCGCCCGTCTTGTACCTTAGAAATACAGAGCCGCGCCAGTCTAAAGAAGTATAGACAATTTCCCCTTTTTCGCCTTCATTTACTCTTTCCCCATTTTTATCAACAATTTCTATAAATTCAAAATCTGGATAGAGGTGATAGCCACTTTCTTCCTTGCATTCAACCCAGGCTGATTTGCCTTCTGTAAAAGCATACGTTGACAATATTCTTGCATTTTTGGAACCAATTAAAGCCAAATCCTTTCTGATTTTTTCCCTTAATCCAGCTGGAACTCGCTCTCCTCCAAAAATAACCAAGCTTAGATTGCTGAAATCAGCTTTTTTCTCTTTTGCCGTTCTTATTAAATGATATAAATAGCCCGGCATTCCAGCTAGAATTGTGGCTTTCATTGACTTAATTGACTTTATTATTTTTTCAGTGCCCATTATCTTGCCTCCGCCGGTGTTGAGACTTAGCAGATTTACGGCCTTTGAGGCATAAAATGTCTGCCAGAAAGCAAGATGAGGGGCATACGGGAAAGCATTTACAACAATGTCATGATTGGAAGCAGCCAAAATATCAAACATTCTTCTTCCGCTTTCCTCTAATTTTGACAAGTCATACTGCGTGTAAAGAACAGGAATTGACAAGGCACTTCTGCCTGTCGTGAAATGTATATGGAATGGCTTGTATTCATGATATGCCGAATCTTTATTTAAAATTATTTTTATTTTTTTATTTAATGGAGCATATTGTTTGATTAGCTTCTCATTTGGCTGTAAGACAAAATCAAGAAATTTTTTTGGATGTTCTTTTGCTGGAGCTATATCCTCTTTTGTTGTGAATGGAAGTTTTTTTAGGTCATCAGCTGTTTTAATTCCATCGAACTTGATTTTGTTTTTTTTGAATAGTTCCTTATAATAAGGGTGGTATGGAATCTGGCTTTTTACAAAGCTTCTTAATAGTTTGTTTTGCAGCTGTTTTATTTTTACTGGATTTAGATATTGAAGTTTATTCCATCCAATCATTTTACTCATATGCCATTTTTTAACAAGTCTTTTCCCTTCTCTATTCCATGATTGTATAAATCAAGCAATTTTTTCTTGTCAGTGCAGATTTTTAAATAGCGCTTTTCACTTTCCACAATATGCACATTATTGTATCTTAATAATTCTTCATTGCTAGGATAATCGAACGTAGAGGCAATATTTTTAAGCATGACCTTGGACCCGTATAATATTCCAAATACTAATGACTCTATAAAAATAAGCGGGAATGACAGCAAGCTCCTTATTTTTGAGTGCTTATCATTTAATACAAATATTATTTTTTTGTCCTGGTTTTTTCCAACTATTTTTAAAACTTCCCTGTTGCTTATGACGCTTCCATCAATGTATTTTTTGTTATTTATCTCAACAAAATGGGGATAATAAGGGGAAGAGCTTGAAGAAGCCTTTAGCGCTGTAAGAACGTCTTCTTTGACATCTATATACTCCCATTTAAGGCTATCGATATCAAAAACCCGTACATAAAAATTTGCAGCATGATTTTTTATTTTTTCAGTATCCATTTTTTTCACTTTTGATTCAATTTCAATCAAGAAGTCTATGTCTATTAGATTGCATATGCTATTTTTCTTAAACTTGTAGATTAGGACATTCTTAAGATATTTTGGTATCAGCTTCATACGGATAAAGCCGCTGGTCAAATCCTCATAATAAATGCTTGAGCCATTTGACGCATTATCGCATAGGAAGTATGCGGCATTGTGGGCTCCTGAAGAAGAAGCATAGATGCTGTGCACTCTTTTCTTAAGGTTTGCCTCTTGAAATGCATGCATTACACCTGCTCCAAAGACGCCCTGCATGCAGCCGCCTTCTGCTATTATAATTATATCTCTCATCATTGCTGATATTTTACTGAAGGGCTTTAAATAGTTTTACAAAACATTTTTATATCCTGCTGGCTTATGCCCGGCTATGGTAACAAAAGACGAAGTTATAGAAACAATGAAAAAAGTTTACGACCCCGAGATACAACTGGACATATGGAGCTTGGGGCTAGTTTATAATATTGAAGTTGAAGGGAACAAAGTGAAGATACTCATGACTTTTACAAGCCCAATGTGCCCTTATGGGCCTGCTTTGCTTGATGATGTAAGAAGGCAGGTCTCTGCAATTTCAGGAGTTGGTGAAGTTGATGTTGAAATAACTTTCAATCCAGTCTGGAGTCCTGACAAGATGACAGAGGAAGCAAGAATGGCTTTGGGGATTTGAAGTTATGGCTATTCAAGACATTATAGGTTATCTTGGCGGTTTGTTTATTATGATTAGTTTTGTTCCGCAAGTGATTAAGTCTTACAGAACCAAAAGTGTTGCTGATTTGTCTGTTTGGATGATTATTGCGACTTTTGTTGGCACGATTTTCTGGATTGTTTATGGATTGTTGATCAAGAGCAATCCTGTCCTAATTATGAATATTATTTTTGGGGTTATTGTTGTGTTTCAATTATTTCTAAAAATTAAATATGAAATATATGGGCCCAGCCGGAATTGAACCGGCACCCCAACCCTGTGAAGGTCGTATCCTAGCCACTAGACCATGAGCCCGAAAAGGAACAGGAAGCTAAGAATATTTAATAATTTATTTAAAAGTCAGATTTATTTAAGATTTATGTTAAAAATTTCCAAGTCAAGCTGTCCGAAAAATAAAGATATAAAAGATAAAATATGCCGGCTATCAATGCCAAAAAAATAAGCCGCAATAAAAGCGATGGCTTCTTTTTGCCTGCAGCTTCTTTTGCATTATTGCCATTTTTAATTGAAGCATCCTTGTTCTCTAATTTCGCCTGATTTTCCTGGGCGGCTTTGCGCTCTTCCCTTTTTTTCATATAATCCACAGTCTTGAGAGCCTTGATAGCTTCTTTTCTTTCTATTCCCATCCGATGAAATTCAGCATCAATCTGATTCAAAGAACGCCCATGAGCAGACTCATACAATCCCAGCTTGACAAGCTCTTTGTGGGACAGGTTATGTTTTTTCATCTTTTAAAGCAAGCAAAACTGATTTTAAAACCCAAATAACCTTTTGAAAAAAGGTTGGCCCCGCTCTTGGGTTTATACGTGGGGGTGGTTTGAGAAGAACTAGGTTGAGGGGGCCAATGAAGAGTATTAGATATTACACCTCTTTGTTTTATTACTTATAATTGAGTCTTTTTTATTCAATCTTTGACTTCGTCACAATATTCTTGTGCTAGGTCTCGCTGTCTGATATGCGTGCGAGAACGCTCGCGTTCAAATCACAGCTCGACCTCGCCTATTATTCATTAATATTAAATTTACCTTACCAACGACCTTGGTGGCTTTCGCATCTCTCTAATCCATAGCAAACCAATATGCTGCAGGTCCTTGTTGAGCTTATCCGATATCCTGTATGTCTTCTTGTAAAGATCGTAATCAATCAAGCCCATACTTTTCATGGGTGTCAATATTCTATCGTAAAACTGCCTTTTGTTGTACGAAACCTTTACTTTCTTGCCTTTGTACGGAGGTTCATCTATCAAATCAGTTATTAAGCTGCCTTCATGAAGCTTGGTTGCGAACAAAGACATCTCTGTTTTCCCTATCTCACCACCATTGTCCTTGATCATCTCTATAAGCAGTTTTGCAACAATAATCTGCTGCTTTGTCGCAAATATAACTTCATATATATCTTCAGGTAGGTTAAACCTGTCAAAGAGGATAACCATTTAATACGAAAAGCATAACCTGTATTTAAATGTTTCTATTTTAGATACTAGTATAGAGAAAGGTATATTGATT
>CAZLGX010000030.1:0-9847 GCA_964559395.1 uncultured Methanosarcinales archaeon | reverse complement strand
AAAGCGGATTTGTTTTGGTTTTAAGGGCGGCAGACGGGAAGCCTTTGCACGAACCAATTCCAGTTTCAGTCCATTTAAATGGTATAAATGACAATAATCCAAATGCAAACCTCACTTTGGAAAGTGCCGGAGGCAAAATAGTCTGCCCTGCCAACAACGGAGGAGTTCAGGCGTCTCCTGCATTTGCCGACGGTGCGATATACGTCGTAGGCCAGAATCAATGCTTAAAGATGGTTGCAGGCAGCGCCAAAAGCAGGGAAGACTTTTTCGGGGGAAAGTCGATTGATGCGGGCATGAAAGAAAATTCAACTTTGTATTCAATTGATGCCGCAACCGGAAAATTATTGTGGAGCTTTTTTATGAACAGCAGCTATAGGAAAGGCTCAGCAACTATAAGCGGGGATATTGTCTTATTGGGAGCTGACAACGGCTTCGCTTATATTTTAGATAAGAATAATGGAAACCTTCTGTTCGAGCTTGATGCCAACGCTCCTATAGGCGCTCCAATCACTTTAGGAGCTGATTCAGAAGGCAAAATGAGGATATTTGTTCCGTTCGGCAGCAGAGGCGCAATTGGCAGGGAAAACGGAATAATTGCTCTGGGGCTGAAAGAACGAAGTCGTTACTCTTCTTATTTGTCAATTCTGATTGTGATTGCATTAATACTTGCGCTCATAGTGGCTTATAAAAAACTAAATATTGCCAACCACAAGAATGATTAAATCTTGTTGTGATTGGCAAAATATGATGAAAGTTGTATAACACATAAAACTTTTAAAAATTTCCGTTGAGATGGGCAGGTTAGAGCGAGCTCTCACATGGCACTGCTCAAAAGCCAACAAGATTGATTATAAATTGTGTTGGTTTTTGAGCAGCAAATGACCTATCTATGTATAAAAACTTGTGTCATTTGCTATAGTTTATACTAAATGTTTGAAAATGGACAGTAAATTTTTGCGATTTTGGGCGCTTTTACCATTTTTTATTCTCAGCTGCAGCAATGCACAAAATAACCGATTTTTAAATCAAGATTTTAAATGCGAGAACTGCAATGTGATTCTTATAGATATCACGGTTTTGAGAGCAGACCACTTAGGCAGCTACGGGTATCAAAGAGGCACTTCTCCAAATATAGGCCATATCGCTAATAAAAGTTTTGTGTTTAATAATGCGATAAGTACTTCAAGCTGGACATTACCCTCCTCTATGTCTGTTTTCACATCCACATATCCATCACAGCACGGCTTAAAGAACAACAATGTTAGGAATACAGAAGGGAAACTGATAAAGGCAAATTTAAAAAAGCTAAATCCACATATTTTGACTTTGGCAGAGGTTTTAAAGAAAAATAATTATGCTACGGCTGGTTTCACAGGCGATGCACATCTCAACAAAACATACGGTTATGGAAGCGGATTTGACGTTTACTACGATTCCAAGCCATTTGCGGGTTTTGAGACAACACTGCCGTTGGCGCTAAATTGGTTAAAGGAAACTAAAAATAAAAAGTTTTTTCTTTTTATCCAGGGCTATGATTTGCACGGCAGATACGAGTTGCAAAATGATTCTTCAAGAAAATTTATTGATATGAACTATAATGGAATCTATAAAGGGACACAAGAAGAACAGCTTATTTTAAGAAACTTGAGTTTGGATCAGGGCTATGTAAATTTGTCTCAGGAGGATAAAGAATTCTGGATTTCCCTGTATGACAGCAAACTTTATGATGCTGACCAGCGGCTTGGGAAATTCCTATCTGAAATAGAGAAATTAGGCATCCTTAATAAATCTATTATAATCATCATAGGCGACCACGGCGAGGAATTATTCGATCGCAACAGAATTGATCATGGATTTAGCTTGTATGATGAGTTAATACACGTGCCGTTGATAATCCACTTGCCCATCAATCATGAGCAAAGGCTGATTCAAGACCAAGTAAGGACAATAGATGTCATGCCGACTATTTTTAATTTGATTGGGGTTGATGCAAGCGATGAAATCAATAACCAAATTAAGGGGGTGAGCCTTGTGCCTTTAATGCAGGGGCAACATATGAGTTTGGACGCTTTTTCCGAAACGGATTACCTTTACAAAGTATTCAAGAGGTCTATACGAGGATCGAATAACTGGAAACTGATATATTCACTTGATAGCAACGAGCGGGAATTGTATAATTTAAACGACGACCCCGACGAAAAAAATAATTTGATTGAGAAAGAGCCACGAATTGCCTATGAACTTGAACAGAGATTATTTAAACAGATGTATGGTTAGGTACAAATGAAAAGACCATCGGATGCTTTTATTTTGTTCTTTATAATAATTTTTGCACTTTTAATTTTGAATGGCTGCAAAAAACAAGAAAAGGGGCTAGCCTTAATTTTTAGTAATCTCGAGATATCCATGAACGGATTTGAAGATTTTGTTTTGGATGATGAAGACGGCAGAATTGCGGCTCATGACAATACAACAATTTTCACTATTTTTCCAATAAAAAGCCTAAAGGCGGAGCAAGCCAAGGAATTTGTTGACGAGAAAACCACTATATTGGAAGCGCAATACGAAATAAGGGACGCGCCTTATCCCGGCGAAATAACAAAAAATATCGTTTGCAAGGAAGAGTTCAAGCCGGTTAAAAATGCCGTAATCAACAAATTTAGCATGGCAAGCTATAAGCTTTACAGCACAAAAAGCCTTACTTATGGCATATGCGTTAATGACTTGATAACTTACAAAGCATTTTTGGGCTTTTTTTATTGTGATGGAAAAGGATTATTCCAAATAGAAGCTTTTGTGCCCATAGAAAATGAAATGAAATTTGATGAAGTGCTACAAAAAGTTTCTACCCTCAATTGTTAATTTTTTTCTAGAATTTCATCCAAAACTTTGCCTTGCACGTAGGACGGAATTTGTATTTTCATCAGTTTAAGTATTGTAGGCATTTGATCAATAAGCCCAATCGGTTCTTCTATTCTATATCCTTTTTTAACGCCAGAACCCAGGATAATAAAGGGAGTCCACATGCAATTATTTTTCTTTCCGTCTATCGTTTGTTTATAGCCGGAGGTAAGGGGGTCTGAGAAAAGTTTTAGGCTGTTGTCCATTTCTTCAAACCACGAGTAACCCGGGGTAACCTCCAACACAATGTCACCAATCCTATCAGTTGGCAGCTCGAAGAATTTAGGTGCATCTTCCCATTTAATCGCGTTTATTACCGGTTTGACTTCATTGTCGTCTTTAATGGATTTTAATGCGTCAATCACTTCGTTCCTTAACTTTTCGTATTCTGATCCGGAAGCCCTATGCCAGTTGCCAGCCAAGCCATTTGGATTAACATAAATGTGGGCCATCTTCAGAAATATAACCTTTGTGTTATTCCAGTCAATTATGGGTTCGCCTGTTTTTTCATTAATTGTAAATTTAAGCCAGCCTTTCTGGGCAAAAAGGTTGTTTAGTTTTACAAGCCTTTTCAAAGAGCAGATTCCGTGGTCCGAGCTCAAAACGATATATGTGTTTTCGTCTGCATTTTTTATTGCTTCGCCCATTATGGCGTCAAGCCCTTTATACATCTCAAGGATATCTTTCCACGCCTCTTCTGCTTTTTGAGGAGAGTAATCATTCCTCGTCGTGTCTATATATCTATGCCACCATCTGCTTTCCAGCATCTGGTTTGGCGTATAAGTGTCCTGGATAAACACGTCAGGATTGTATTTTTTATAGATGAAAGGCACTGCATTTTTATGCCACTCCAAAGACATTCTGGCTTCATCCAAGAATTCCTGTTTATCCTCTGGCTCATAAATCAGCTGGGCTGGCCAATTATCAGCAAAATCAACCATAGGTCCCACGTTTTGCGTCAATTCATCTCCAACAAAATCTGGCTCTGTAATCAACCTATTCAAATTATTGTATAAAACCCTTATTCTAAAATTTCCATTATCCCATAGTCTTATTATCTTTATTTTTATGTCCGAATCAAAGGTTATGTTCTTGAATTTGAGCTGAACCTTAGTCCAATCACTCCATTCACCCTGTTTTAAATCAGCTATCTTATTTGTTTTGTCCAATGAAAAGGTTATTCTATTGTAATTTGTTGAATTGTCGCTGCTCGAATCGTAAATGTAAGCGTAAATTGGCAATCCATGCGCTTCAAGCTTTGCTTCAAGGGCTTTGCTGAAAGAATTTGGAGAATTTTTCCATGCATCTGCATTGGCTTTCTTCACAAAACTTGTGAGCGGGGCTCCTAGGTAGAATAACTTAAACCCTCTCCCAACAGATTTTCTTTCCGCCATTTTTTCCTCGGGTTCGTAAACGATATTGTTCGTGTCAGCGCCCCAGCCGCCCCACCTACCCCTTATTGTGATGCCCTTCTTCAATTCGGGAGGGGTGGAGCCTGGGATAGACAACAGTACAACTTTTTTGTTGTTATCCTCAAAAATCCTCCATATAGGGGCTACTTTTTTTGCAACTGAGGAAAATCCGGCAACGGACGGCTTGTCAAGGGGGAATCCCTCTATATGCATCGGTCCATCTGCTACACCATGCACTATCGGATGAGACCCAGTTAAAAGTGACGCGAAGTTGGCTGGCGTATGTGAAGGAAAATCCGGAATTGAGTAGCCATATGCCCCATTATCCATCATCTTCTTTATGTTTGGCAGCTTTCCTTCCTGAGCCCATGTGTAGATTGTGAACAAATCCGGATCAGCGCGCATACCATCAGGAATGAACCAGTAGAGCTTTGGCTGTGCTTTTAATTCCTCTTTTTTAATTTCTGGTTTTGAAATTGGCTGCTGTGCGCACGAGGCTATAAAAAGTGAAGATATCAAAATTGCAGAAAAGAAAAAACAAACTGATGATTTATTCAAAAGATACCACCTCGTAAATAGCCCTAATGCATAAATATTTAAACCTTTTTATTGATTCCCTGAAGCTACTCGATTGATAAGATTAAAAAAATAGAGATATAACTAAACTTTCACAGTTTATTTATAAAGACAATAAAAAAATGTTAATTTTCAATCTGCTAATTAAACCGAAAATTGATTCATATTTCCCAAAACGAAGGACAAATAAGCCTGGTTTAGGTTGTGTGAACAATATTTGGCGATTATCCTTATAAATAAGCCATTGATGAAACATAACGAAATCAGTAAGATTTCAAATTCATTTAAAAGGAAACTGTGAAACTTGAAAGATATATTAAGTTTTAAGAATAATGGGATTATCGAATTTAACTTTAAAAAGAGGTGGAAAAATTTTGCGGAAGGCGAAGTCCATACATTCTAAACAAATCTTTATTTTGTTGGTTATCCTGCTAGCAATGAGCTTAGTATTCTATATCAAAAATATAAAAACTAAATCTGATTATATACCTAAATGCCCAGATTGCAATATTATTATCATCAATCCAACTAATATTGGCGCTAAGCACATGAGTTTGTATGGATATTCACGAGATACCACTCCAAACATAAACAAATTTGCGAAGGGCAGCATAGTTTTTACTAATGCGTTTTCTCCAATTAGCTGGAGTTTGCCTGCTGTGGCTTCATTGTTCACATCCGAGTATCCCTTTACCCATGGCCTTATGGGCAGGAACGTGTTGGACCAAAAAGAAGTTACTTTAGCTGAGATTTTAAAATTGTACAATTACACAACTATTGCTTTTACAGGGGGTGGGGACTACAAATCCATCTATGGCATTAATCAGGGTTTTGATTTGTTTGATGACGATAATAAATCCATAATTTTTACAGGCTCTTTTAATCGGACATTGCCTCTTGGAATAGACTGGATAAGAAAAAATAGGGATAAAAAATTTTTTATGTTTTTGCAAGGCTATGACGCGCATTGCCCTTTCGATCCGCCCCAAGAATTTGCTTCCTTATACGAAAGCGGTTACTCAGGCAATTTAAAAGAGTCTGTATGCATAAGAAATAATGGCAACCCGTACGATTCTAAAATAAATATTACAAATTACCCTATTCCAGCATTTTACTGGGAAAACATGACGTTATCGCCCTCCTATGCAGTATTAGTCCCCGTCAATCTGACACATACGGATATTGAGCATTTAATTTCTTACTATGATTCAGAAATAAAATATTCAGATTATTTGGTTGGCGAATTTCTGATGAATATCGAGAAAATGGGGGTATTGAAAAATACGGTTGTAATCATTGTGGGAGACCATGGAGAAACTTTTGGGGAGCATGGAAATTTAATAAGGTTGGGGTTTGTCAGGGGTACGCTGTACGATGAAATTATTCATATTCCCCTAGTAATGAAGCATCCTCTTATTAAAAGCAATAAGAGAATTGATGCACTGACACAGACTATAGATGTTATGCCTACAATTCTGGATTTTTTAGGGATACCAATAAACCACGAAGTGCAAGGCAAAAGCCTATTGCCATTAATTAATGGAAGTGATAAAAGTATACATCAATATGTTTTCAGCGGAGGGCGATTTGGGAGATGGAAGTCGGAGATTTTTCCCTTCACGACATTGCACGATATTATAAGAAGCCAAAAGTGGAAACTTGTTTTCGAGAGATCAACCACAGGTGAAATATTTGCCTTTGAACTTTACGACATAGAAACAGACCCAAACGAAAAAAATAATTTGATTGTGCAAGAGCCGGAAATCGCAAGAGAGCTAAAAGAAGAATTGCAAAGATGGGAAAAACGGACTATTCTAACTAAACGGTTGAAAGAAGTTAACTTAACTGACGAGGAATTAATGGCCGCCAGGGAAGCAGGCTACTTAGGCTGAGTCAATATGAATAAACCAAAAATAACCCATAACAGAATTTTTCTTTATTTAGGTATTTTTTTTATTTCCGCTTCATTGCTTGGCATTGAGCTTCTGTTTACCAGAGTTGCGAAAGTAGCTTTCGGTCAGGGATTCCAATTTATACTTGTTTCATTGGCAATTTTAGGCATAGGGATTGGGGCGATGGTTGTTTATTTCTTCTTCAATTCGAAAAAGTATAAACCTAAAATAAATGAAATATCTATAAAATATTCCATATTGATATTTTCTTTACTCTATGCTATACTGATTTTTGTACCTTTTTTTGTAATAAACAACGTTATTATAGATTTTGAAGGGGCGTATACCTACCAAAAAACTGAAATATTAGCAGCAAAGCTATCTTTCTTTTTTGCGGCATTTATTTTATATCTGGCATGGGGATTTTGCGTGTCTATAATATTCAGCCACTACAGCAAATTAGTATCGTCATTGTATCTTTCAAATTTGACGGGCTCGGCTTTTGGAGGATTAATTACGATTGTCTTAATGAATGCTTTGGGCGTCCCAAAGACATTGGTTATAATCTACATTATAAGCCTTGCTGCTGTGATCTTGTTTGGTTTTTGTGCTAAAATAAAACTGAAGCACATTGCTATTGCTACTTTGCTGCTGGCAGGCTACCTTTATTTTGCCCCCCAGGTTAATATAGTCTGTGAGACGAACCAAAAAAGAATATTTTCAGAAAGCAACTCTTTTTCCCAGGTTGATACCTATGAGATTCCGCCATTTCTGATAAAACGCTATTGGGGAACTGATTACGATTTCTCTCAAGTTGATGAAAATATCTCCATCTACAGAATGATAATAGACTGCATAGGAGGCACGGATTTTGTCGAGTACAATGAAGGCTTAAGTTCAACAATGCTATTACATGACTCAAGGGCAATCCCTCATCTTTTAAAAAATTATTCAAGAGTTCTGATTGTCGGCTCTGGAGCTGGAATTGATGTAGTGCGCGCAATTTCGATGAACTCAAAAATTGTTGACGCTGTTGAAATAAATCCTCTGATCACAAGAAGACTAGAAAAGCTAGTTAAACCACAGATTAATGTTTACAACCAAAATAATGTAAATCTTTATTTAGAAGAAGCGAGGAACTTCGTTTCCAAGTCAAATGTCACTTACGATTTCATATACATACCGGGCGCAAAAAGGTACGGCGGCGCAAGTATAGCTCTATACTCTTTTCTTGAAAATTATTTATTCACAGAAGAGGCATTCGAAGCCTACTTTAACCACCTGTCAGAAGATGGCGTGTTGGCAATAACTGATCCCCACTGGTTTATTTTAAGATACCTTCAAGTTGGCACATTTGTTATGGGGAAACTTGGCATGCAAACAGAGAATAAGGCTGTGTTGGTTATGGGAAGCGAGCGTTCTTTGCTTATATTTAAAAAGAATGGCATTAACGATGACGAAAATGGATTACTGAGGGACGCCGCTACGAGATTCAAGGAGATGTACCAAATTATTGACAAGGAAACACTTAATTATCTAGGCATTGACTATGTTTCAGTGGATGACGACCATCCATTCTATTGGAACATTTATAATAAAGAAAATTTTCTTAAAGAAGAGTTAACGAAGTTTGGATCCTTTGTCGACCAAAAAAAAGAAAATTTTCCATCACTTGATAGTTTTTTTATGCTCTTTTTGTCGATATTGGCGGTTTATGCCATATTTATTATTGCACCTCTATTTACTACCGGGCATAAAACTGCAAAATCCAACATACTCCTATTGATTGCATACTTTTCAGCGCTTGGAATTGGCTTTATAATGATTGAATTGGTGCTGATGCAGAAGTTTGTATTGTTGCTTGGGCATCCTACGTATTCGATGGCCGTTGTCTTGTCATCACTGTTATTTTTTAGCGGCGTTGGAAGTTTTACAACCAAAAGTTTTAAGTTCAAGAAGCAGAGCATAGCAATCATCATTGCGACAATCTTTATCAGCATTTTTATTTACATCTTATTCTCGAAAATCATATTATCAAAATTGATCTATGCGGGCTTAGCTACGAGAATATTTTTTTCAGCTGCCGTAGTTGCGATTCCTGCCTTTTTTATGGGAATGCTGTTCCCCATTGGAATAAAACTTACGGAAAAATTATCAAAAGGCCTGATTCCCTGGATGTGGGGAATAAATGGAATAGCTTCGACACTGGGCGGTGTGGCTTCAATGATACTGTCATTGCTTTTTGGTTTCAATGCAGCTTTGTTTGTTGGCGTATCAGCGTACTTATTAGGCGCAGCTGCTATAATGAATATGAAATTTTGATGGCAAATGATGCTAAATGGATGGTCGAGCGGGTTAAACAAAAACTTATTTAAACTAAAAAATAACATTCAAAAGATTTGAAATGAAAAAGCATAAAATAAAAAAGAAGAAGAAAATTAGCAGGAAAAAAATAGCAGTTGTTTTATTTATTGTTTTGGCTTTGATTTTTTTGGCTATTCTAGCCATGAACATATACAAACAAAATAATTTAAAACAATCAGCTGCATACGTAAAAATAGGCGAGATAGAATATTCAAACAAAAATTATGATAATGCGATAAAATATTTTAAACGATCTATAGGACTAAATCCAACTTATGAAGCTTATAAAGGATTAGCATCTTCTTACGAAGCACTGGGAAAAAAGATTTTAGCAGCAGAATACTATACCAAAGCCATGCAACTCAACCCAAATAATGGCGAGGCTTATCGGCTATTAGGAAATGTGTTCTTTAGCATGTCCGAACATGAATTGGCAATTACACAATTCAAAAAGGCTGCTGAGATTAATCCGCAAGACTTCCTAGCCCTTAATGCATTAGGGCTGTCTTATTCGAGGTCTGGCAATTATGAGCAATCTTTGAAATTTTATAACCAATCATTATCCACCCATTTCAACGTATCTGCGCTTGAAAGAATGGGTGTGTCGTATCTGCACCTGCAACAATATAATAATTCAATCAGATATCTGTCTCTGGCATACGAAACCGGCAACTATACCATAAACGGGCTTTTTGAGCTGGC
>CAZLGX010000029.1:0-10106 GCA_964559395.1 uncultured Methanosarcinales archaeon | reverse complement strand
GCTATGTTTCCTGAAGTGCAATATTTAACAATTGATTTAGTTATTTCGAAATCATTTTTTTTATCAAGAACAACTTTAACTGGATTGACATTGTCAATATGAAGAACTTTAATATCAGGGCAATGTGAATGAATATCTTTCAGCAATTCAGCTGCATAAGGCAATGTATAGAAACAGGTTTGCTTTCCTAATCTGAAGTATCTAGCTCCTAATCTGTAAAATTCCTTTATTTCATTTAAAACGTCTTCTTTCTCCCTAAACTCAACTTTATTCTTGATTGGCTCTGTGCAAAAAGAGCATTTTCCAATATCGCAGCCATGCCCTGTCTCTATTTCAATCATCCTTATATCTGGAATCTGTCTTATTATAAAAGCGCCTTTTACAGAATACTCTTTAACATTATGATATTTGAAGTTAAACATTTCATAAGAAATTTTGTCAAAAACGCTTAAATCAGCTTTCTCATAGAATCTGCCACCAAAAAGCTGTGTGCCAAAAACTGCAGGCCCTGTAAGGATTTTCTTGCATCTCAAATCCTTAATTAATGGAATTATTTCATGCAATGTGCCGGGAATTGCAGAAAGATATTTGCCAGGAACATGGACACCCAATACAATAACCAAAGTGTCTGTATCTTGAAGAATTTCATTTACATTTTTATGATTCACAGTTAGATTATAAGTTGTTATATCTGTTTTTTGTGATGGCTTGACATCCTTAACTATTCCATTGTGCTTTTTCCATAATCTCAAATCATCAATGGTTAAATAATAAATATTTTCATTCAAAAAGCCTGCGATATACCTTGGATATGTGCCTAAGTAAGGCGGGACTCCCAAGCCTGCTGGTTCGTCAGTATAACAATCAATTATTGTATAAACCATAATCCAATAGTATTCAAATTAACTTAAAAACCTTTCTAATATAAAATTTAACATATATTTTCCAAAATATATTCTATACTGTAATTTAACAATAAACTTTAAATACACATATTGAAAGGAATATGTAAATCACGGAGGTGATTCGTATCGCAGATGTGCAAAAGACATATGCAATGGTTTTGGGTATTGTTTTAGTTCTACTAGGTTTGGTTGGATTTGTCAACAATCCTGTGCTAGGACTATTTGGAGTTAACCTATACCAGAACTTACTTCACCTTGTAGGTGGTGCAGTTGTATTATGGTTCGGCTACAAAGGGGCTGGAAAATCTACAAACATGTGGCTAGGAATAGTAGCTCTTGTAGTAGGTGTTTTATGGTTTGTGCCATGGGTTGGCGGAGCCGGAGGCTTACTAGATCAAATCTTCGGAATAAACGCAAATATCAGCTACTTGCACTTAGCAGTAGGCGTTGTCAGCCTTGGAGTTTCCTACGGCGTAAAGGAAGGAGCTGCATAAGCTCTTCTTTTTCTTTTTTATTTTATGAAAGTGCATAAGATTATAGACATCATTGGAACTGCATTGCTCCTTATCGGATTTATTCTGGCGTTTCTGCCGCATGCGTTCCATAGCAGAATAGGATTGGAGGATGTGTCCCATACAAGCCATGTGGTAACAGGAATAATTCTAGTAATATTGGCAGTGTCAATTCTTATATATAATAACAAATCATTAAAGCTGCCTAGGAAAAAGATTTAAACTAATAAGCAAACCAAAATAATATGTACCTGTGGCTAATTTTTATAATAGCAGTTTTTGTAATTTTTCTCATGAACTTCTACAAAGACCCCAAAAGATCAATACCAAAAGGCAATAACATAGTTGCTCCTGCTGATGGAAGAGTTATAAGCATAATAGACACCTCAAAGAGTAATATAAAAATAAAAAAAGGATTAATGGGAAAGATAAAAGCAGTTACCAAAGATGTTGCCATTGATTGCTATGCCATTTCAATCTTTATGTCGCCTTTTGACGCCCACTATAACAGGGCGCCTATAGAAGGCAAAATAAAATATATAAAGCACACCAAAGGCAAATTCTTTAAGGCATATGATTTGGAAAAAAGCTTTGAGAATGAAAAGAACGAGATACTAATCCAAAACAAGCAGCTAAAAGTTAAAGTAATACAGATTGCAGGCTTTATTGCAAGAAGAATTTTTTGCTATGTAAAGCCCAATCAAAAAGTTAATAAAGGGCAGAAAATAGGTTTTATAGCTTTGGGAAGCCAGACAACTGTCATACTGCCAAACTGGCTGAAACTGAGAGTCAGGATTAATGACAAGGTCAAAGCTGGCGAGAGCATAATAGCCTACTGGGGTGGTAATAATGGATGAAAAGCTTTTGTTTTTTTCAGCATTTTTGAAATATCCAAAAGAAATTGGATCTGTGATGCCAAGCTCCAAATTTCTTATAAACAAGCTTCTTAACAACATAAATTTTAAGAATGCAAAATGCATAGTTGAATATGGTCCAGGAACAGGATGCATAACAACAGAAATACTCAAGAGAGCCAGAAAAAACTGCAAAGTATTGTGCTTCGAGTTGAATAAGAATTTATACAATTATTTGAAAAGTAATATCAAAGACAATAGATTGACTATAATAAATGACAGCGCTGAAAACATACAGAAGTATGTCAAGAAACTAAATATAGAAAAGGTCGATTATGTAATTTCCGGCATACCATTTTCAATTCTTCCTAAGCGCAAGAAATCAGTAATAATAAAAGAGACAAAAAATATATTAAAGGACGATGGCAAATTTGTGATCTACCAGTTTGTAAATTCCGTAAAGAAAAATCTTGCTGATTATTTCTCGAGCATTTCCACAAGATTTGTGCCTTTTAACATACCTCCTATTTTTGTTTATGTGTGCGAGAAATGAAGCTAAAGATTCATAAAGAAAAGGTATTTTTTGCCGTAACTTGGCTTAGATGGATTTTGGCATTTGTCGTAGCTATATCGCTTTTATTAAACCGAAGGAACATCGCATTGTTCATATTTGTTCTTACTGCATTTGTTGGATTCCTGGAAGGTTTTATAGCAAAAAAATATCCTTCTGCTTTGCGCTCTATAGCTGATATTTTTGCAGACAAGCTATTGGTTAACTTCACTTTGATAGTATTAAGCATAAAGGGAATCATTCCATTGTGGGCAACACTTGTAGTGTTTGCAAGGGACATACTCACGCTTATAGGAGCAAGCTATCTTCTATACAAAAATCTAAGGAGCGAATTCAAGCCAAGCATAATAGGGAAAATAACTTATTTTTTCCAGGTAATGGCCTTGATTCCTCCAATGCTCGACAATGAAATTGACTGGTATTTATTGTTAACTGCATTGATTCTAACGCTAGTTTCAGGCATATATGCGCTTATAAAATCAGAGTTTAGGCTTATAAGGAGAAAATCCGAGCTTGATGAATTCGGAATTTTCAAGCTTTTGAAATTTGCTGATTTGTTTACCTTATCTAATGTTGGCTTGGGGCTTTTAAGTATTATTTTCTCAATAACGGATAATTTCAAGTACTCTGCAATTGTGCTGCTTGTCGCAGTTGTGTTTGACTACCTTGACGGCAAAATAGCGGTTTCCATGCATCAGCAAAATCCTTTTGGAAAAGAGCTTGATTCTTTGTCAGATACGGTGTCTTTTGGAGTTGCCCCAGCTATATTTGGGTTCAGCCTTATACAATTGAACCATACTATGAAGCAGCCGGAGCTTGTGTTTGGAATTATTGCATTTGCAATATTTTTGTTTTGCGGCATATTGAGGCTTGCCCGCTACAACATAATGGATATAAAGGGGATTTACAGCGGCATGCCTATCACTTTAAATGGATTGATAATACCAATTGCCTATTTTGCAAAGGTTCCAGTAAATTTTTACCCATATATTTATCTTGTTCTTGCGCTGCTCATGGTTTCTTCCATACGGGTAAAAAAACTCATTTAGATGATTTTCGTCTTGATGTCAAAGACCACTAGTTATGCACTGATGAAGTGCTGATATCGCAAATTTTATTCCGTGGTTTTTGAGCATCTCAAAAATAGGTGACATGCGAGTGAGCTGGTAAATGGCGAGCGAGTCTCTTCGCGAGCCTCGCAAGTCACACGAACTCGCTCACAAGTCACGCATTTTTGATGATCATCGGAAATTTTGCATAAGTCGCCATCAAATTGACTTTCAGCCGTAAGTTATATACTAGTGGAAAATTTCCGACATTTAGCAAGAAATGCCGCTATAGTCATAATTGCCATGATAGCTGATCCTATTAAGAAAATTTGCTTGTAGGCAAAATTAATCAAAAAGGCCAAGATTGTGAGATATCCTATGCCGACTGTAAGCTTGCTTATTGCCGAAGTAACAATTTCTTTGTATTTCTTAAGATAATAAATTTTTATTATTGCAATAAAAACTGTGAATAGGATAATAAAAATGCCCACTTGTAAGGATATATATTTTGAATAAGTAAATAATACAACAGCAGCAAAAATCAATGACCAGTCTGTAATAGAGTCAAAAACACTGCCGAAATTTGTGGTCTGTTTCATCAGCCTTGCTGACAAACCATCCAGCTTGTCGCTTAAGGATATTATCGCAAAAATAATCAGTGAAATATTTATTTTAGAATTCAAGAAATAATAAACAAAAGGCATAATCAGTAAAAGCCTCGTTAAAGTTATAAAATTAGGAAGATTCACTATTCTATCCTCGGTAAGCTGCCTTACTCTTGCAAAGTATTCGATTCCAGAAACCAAAGTAAGCAGGACTGCAATTAGCATCAAATGCCAGCTGAATGGCAACTGAAAAAGGACAGCTACTATTGCTATGCTCTGCACTGCTGTTTTTGCCTTGCCGAAACCGCTTGCCGGAATAACAAGCTTGGCAGGCAGCAGGTATATTCTTATGGCGGCAACTATCACTTCCCTTGCTATTATAGCTGCTGCCATCCACAACTCTACGCCCCCCCCTATCAAAAAAATCAATGCAGTTGAAATAAGCAGCTTGTCTGCCATTGGATCTATAAGTTTGCCAAACTCTGTGACTTGTTTCTTTTTTCTTGCAAGATAGCCGT
The DNA here is from genome assembly GCA_964559395.1 of uncultured Methanosarcinales archaeon. Classification (GTDB taxonomy): domain Archaea; phylum Nanobdellota; class Nanobdellia; order Woesearchaeales; family GW2011-AR4. Next base: position 5,092 of record CAZLGX010000029.1, on the reverse strand, counting down.
CAAGAAAATCTGAGATGGAAAGAAGGATAAAGACAAAGGCAGCCAATATGTTTTTGTATGGGGTTTTTACTAGCAGGATGAAAGCAAACAAAGGTACAAGCATTACCCTTATAAGAGTAATTTTATTTGGAATGTTGAATTTGAACTTCATTCAAACACAAGATTTAGAGCTGCTTAATAATTTTTCTAATGATTGATGATAACAAAATTATTTCATCTCATCTCTCAAATTATATATGTATTTCATTAGATCTTTCATTTGGGTATTGATATCTTTATTTTTTTTGGCATAAGCAAGTTTCCCAACACTTATTGCTGAAGTGAAAGGTATCTTAGAAGGCTTGACTGCTATTGGCAATATCGGAGTTTTTGTCTCAATTGCAAGCCTTATAGCTCCTGTCTTAGGATTATCTGTTCTTTTTATATCGTTTTCGGGAAAAAATCCAACTATTTCTCCTTCCTTAACAAGCCCTTTTACTTCTTTATAGGCCTGCTTTGGGTTGAGCAATGGAATGCATCCTGCCCATTGTCTGCAGATTATTTCTCCTAGGAACCACCAACCTGTTTTTGCGATAAAATGCACTTTCTTGTTCAATTTCCTAACTATTAGGTAGACTATCAGAATAGCGTCTAATGACGGCTTTTCATGGTTGGCTATTATTATAAAGGGAAGTTTATGAGGCACATTTTCCATACCTTTTATTTTTCCCAGAAGAATTCTGCAAAGCGGATAAAGCCAGAATCTTGTTATTGGGTATACCATAAAATCACTATTGCAAAACTATTTAAACCATTTATTTAAAAAGGTTATCTATGCCTGAGTCATTCGCTTTTTTTGTATTGAAATGCTTTTACTTGATGCTGCCAGCTTATTTCGCAAATATGGCTCCGGTTATAGTAAAGAAAATAAATTTGTTTGATTTTCCACTTGATTTCAACAAAAAGCTTAATAACAAACCGATATTGGGAAGCCACAAGACATTCAGGGGCGTTATTTTTGGAGTAGTATTTGCCATAATTGCTGCTTATATCCAATTCTTGCTGTACAGGGGGGGATTCTTCAGAAACTTGTCTTTTTTTGACTATGAAAACTGGCTTTTGCTTGGCTTTCTGATGGGATTTGGAGCCTTGGCTGGAGATGCTGTAAAGAGCTTCTTTAAGAGAGGGGCTGGAATAAAGCCAGGGCATAAATTTATTCCATTCGACCAGATAGATTTTGTTATAGGAGCATATATTTTCGTTGCGACTTTTTTTGAACTTACAATAAAAATATTTATTGTATCGCTTTTATTGACCTTTGTGCTGCATACAATAGTAAACCATATTGCTTTCTATATGCATATAAGAAATGAGAAGTGGTAATCAGAGGAAAAAGGCAAGGTTTGCGACAAGCAAAAATCCAAGAGTATATAAAAAAATCTTATTATAGTTATTTTCTTTTTTATTGTATAGCAGAGATGCAGTTGGTAGTCCGTAAAGCAGAATCATTGAAGACTCTGCCACGAAAAGGCTTAAGTTTTTTGAGCTCAGATAGAATATTATTCCTAAAGCTGTGTATGTAATTACGGATTTTTTTAATAAATCTCTTAATCTTGACTCGATAAAGACTATAAAAACCAGATAAAGCAAAAATGCAATAATATAAGGCGGATTATTTGAATAATAAAATACCATGGATAAAAAAATCAAAATCAGGATTAATTTTCTTATGAATTCGAAATATCTATGCAATGGCTTCTGCTCTTCAGGGGCTATTTTTACAAGCAGTATACCAATCAACAACCCTAAAAATGAAATTATGGAAGCAAAAAAATAGTTTAGGAATTGCATCTTATTTGCACAGCTTTTTTTCAATTTGCTGTATTTGGGCTATTCTTCTTTTATGCCTTGCCTGGCCTGAGAAGTTTGTGCCAAGCCACAGATTTACTGCTTTGACTGCATGCTCTTTTGTAATGAATCTCGCACCAATGGAAAGAATGTTTGCATCATTATGTGTTCTAGATAGTTTGATTATATTAAGGTTACTGCTGTTATAAACAGCAGCCCTTATCCCTTTGACTTTATTGGCTACAATGGCTTCGCCTTGGCCTGAGCCGCCGAAAATGATGCCTTTGCTTCCTTTATCGGATGAGACTTTTTTTGCTGCTTTCAGTATGAATTTTGGGTAATCGTCACCTGAATCAAACTTATACGCGCCTTGGTCTTCAACTTCATAGCCATTATTCTGAAGATATTTTTTAATATGCTCTTTTAACTCAAATCCTGCATGGTCTGCAGCTAGAAATATTAAAAATTTTCGCATTTTATGTCACACCCATTTAGGCGAAATTTTTAATCCCGCAAATTCGACATTTCATAATAATACTTCGAATTTGCTTTATCTTTTGCTTCATATTGATTACATTAAGCCCAGTACTTTTAAATCTTTCCTAAGCCCGGGGACTGTCTTGTATTTGACTATGTCTTTGTAGTTTATCCATTTGAAATCAGTGTTTTCATGATCCAGATGTATCTTGTTGGAATAGACTTCGCAGAGAAAAGGCATTATATGCCATTCTTTGTCTAAAGCTGGGTATTTCTTTAGGAACAATTTTCCTTTCTTCAGGATTTTTGCTTTCAATCCTGTTTCTTCCTTTATTTCCCTCAACACAGTATCATCTGCTGACTCGAATTCTTTTATGTAGCCTGAGCAGAAACTCCATCGGTTCGGGAAATTATAATCGTCAGGGGATTTTTTTAGGATTAATATCTTATCTTTGTATCTTACAATTCCTGTAACAGCAAAATAGGTTTTCATTGAAGAATAGAATTAGAAGTGATATTTAAATCTTAATACCATGTGCCTCTCCAAGTAGAATGCCCCCATTGAATTAATAAATCAACACCCAATCTTTCGACCTGCAATGGAACATCGCATGCGCCAAAGCACGAGCCCATCCAGATTATTGTGCTTGCGTCAGTATTTTTTTCTATTGCCTGCTGTATTTCCTTGGCTCTTGGCTTTAAGCCATCAGGCAGTTGAATGCAGACCAGTTTAGCATTTTCTTTTTTGATTCTATCGATTACTTTTTCAAGTTCTAGGTCGTAGGTGTGCATCGTGAATAGAAAGATAGTTCAATTTAAAAATTATTTGTTCAGTGCTTGTAATGTTTCCTATAAAAGTATTGTTGTCTTGGGCTTAAGTTATTAACCCCCAATGATTCTCTTTTGTCAAGTGGAAGCGTTTGTAATAACTCTCTTCTCTTTTGTACAAGTCTAGGTGCTACACTCTCATAATCAGAAGACTGTATAGTTTGCATAATGTTATCGATAGTTCTTATCATTCTCTCGCGTAATTCGTGAAGGTCTGGAATTTTTCCATAGTTGCCTAACCCATAGTCTACTTGCACAGGCAAATCCTTGTTTTGAAGGTATATTTGCTCTGCTTTCTCATAATTCTCGAATTCACGTAATAAGTTGAACAGTCTAAAATTAAAATTTAATCTTCTGTTAGATTTTACTGTGCCGGCTATAGACGTATTTGTTTCTTCTCCTGGTAATAATATATTGGTTAAAGGTTGTGACAATACAGAAGCTTGTGACAAAAGAGCTAGATATCTCAAAGGATCATCCATATGAGGGATAGATTCCAATGCACGTCCATATGCTTCGTGAACTGTCCTATAATCTTGAGGAATAATCAAGTGTGCTTGTTTGCTGTAATGAATGAGTCTAGCTACATCCTTTGGTGAGGTGAATTTCATTTCTGAAATAGATTGTAGATAATCTTTGCGATCTTTTGGAGTATCAGAATCTGTACCAGCCAGTCTTTCTTCTAAATTTCTATCATTATCTTCGTAAACAATATTGTAAAGTGCCCTAGCCGCAAGAAACCCTAAAACAGGTGATGCGACCATAAATGCTCTGCGACCTGTCTTTCCAGATCCAGTGTTAGATTGATTTGTCATTTTTCACCTATAAAAACATTTCATCCATCTCGAAATCAGAAATATCCTTCTTATTAATTAACTTTGCGAAATCCTTTTCTTTCATCTTCTTTCTTGATTCCCTCATGGTTTCTATCTGATCCATGTCCTCGTCCAAAAATAATTCTTCTGTTTCCATATTAATCACTTAGTAAGTGGAACTATTATAGTCTTGATTTTCTGAATAATCTATTTGCTTCTCGTTTTTAGTATAAATATTTCCTTCTGCTATTGAACACGCCAAACACATATTAAACCCCCAAACTTTTTAAAGTATTTATTACTTGATAGTGAAGAACTAGTATATAAAGATTTCGCTTGTGATATTTATCTTGATTTAATTTCAATATTGAAAATAATCTTTATCTAACAGGATGCCTCATATAGTGCTTGCAGTTAAAGCAGTAATATATTATTCTATGCTTATGGATTCTAACTCTTGAATTAACTCCCGGCACCAAGTAAGCATGGCAATTTTTGCAGAATCTTTTCTTTAAATGAGAAGGTAACTTAATTTTGTACTTCATTGCTATTCTTCTTGCTGTTTTAACATATTTATCGGCTAACTTTTGGTCTTTTTTGAAAGTATCTTTCGCTTCATTGAATAGAAATTTGATTCTTTTTTTGGCTATTTCAACTTGACTTGCCGGTTTCTTATAGTGTTTTTGGGGCATTTTATTGAATTTAATTTTGGTGTATTTTAATGTTTTTACAATACCAAGCATTCTCAGCGTGCATTTGGCAAAACCGAGAGAAAGTTATTTATATACCCTCATCTAAATTGGTCGCATGGAAACTGTAACAATCCCAAAAGAAGAATATGAATACTTGAAGCGACTAGAAACTATTGCGCAAGACGAGCTATTGCTCAGCATTAAGCGTGGATTAGAAGATGCTGCTAAAGGCAGATTAAGGGAACGCTAAAGATTTTTTCTGATGAGTTCTTTGTAGCAGTCCAATTGGCTTTTTATATTGTCAATTGTATCCTGCTGGGCTTTCTTATCACTGATTGTGACTAATAAAACAGTATCAACATCTTCGTAAATCAGAAAATACAGACGATATTTACCGCACTTTTTTCTAACGATTTCTGGCACACGATAGTTATTTATAATGGCTTCAACTGA
>CAZLGX010000028.1:6299-10189 GCA_964559395.1 uncultured Methanosarcinales archaeon | reverse complement strand
TATTTTGGAAATGGTCAGTTTTTTTTAAACTTGAATTTAATCTATCAAAATGCTTCAAGAAGATCTTTATACCTTTTGGAGTGAACTTCCACAAGCCTATAAATTCGCCTTGCTTGTCTTTAGGCATATTATCAGTAAATATGTGCTTTCCAATCTTTAGCATTAGTTTTTTATTATCCATTACAACATTTTCTGCTTCTGAAATTGGGTGATGCGTTCTGCCTTCATAATAATCCTGCCAATCAGTATCAACTATCGATGCAATATCATGCTTATCTTTTAGCAAAGCCTTAACAACACTGTCATTATACCAGATATCAGAATAAGTTATAACTATTTCTTCTCCATTTTTTAATGCTTCTTCTAGCTTTGCCCTTGCATACATTAAAGAATGCAAAATATTATTATTCCAGAAATCATCATTTTCAAAATATGCTATGTTTGGAAAGTTAATTTTATCCCCTTTCCAACCCCTTATTATTGAGAGATCATTAATTCCATTATTCTTAAATAGTTCTATTGTGTTTTGAATGATTGGTTTGCCATCTATCGGAAGCATGCATTTTGGCAGATTGTCTGTTAATGGCCTTAATCGCTTTGATGGACCTGCTGCCAATATTATTGCTTTCATCTTATCTCATTCAAAATTCTCCTTAAAGCCTCTTCAGTTAATTTTCTCGGATTATTAGCAACTCTGCCAGGGTTAAAGCCATTCTTGATTATTATTTCAATTTTATCGTCTGTGTTAATTCCTAAGTCACTTAATCTTATGCTTAGCCCTATTTCTTCCATTAAGTTTTTTATTTTATTGTTTGCATCTTCAACATTTTCTGCATCAAGCAATTTTATAATTTCACTTATTATTTTTTTGACATAATTTACTCCTCTTTTATCCAAGAAATCTTCTTCTGTAACGTGTGAATTATATACCAAGATTGAATGTAATGTTAATGCAACTGCATGTCCATGAGGAACATTAAAGTAGGATGTTATTGGATAAGATATCGCATGAGGTGCAGTTGTTTTTGATATGTTTATTGCTTTTCCAGCTAAATGAGCTGCTTTTGCCATTGCTTCTCTTGACTCTTTAGATGGGTTATTTACAGCATTAGGTAGATTTTTCATAACAAGCTTGGTTGCTTCTTTTGCATATGCCTTTGACTCGTCTGTTGAGTTAATGCACCAATAGCTCTCAATTGCTTGACACAAAGCATCCATTCCTGTAGAGGCTGTTATGCTTTTTGGCAATGTCATTGTAAATTGTGGGTCAATAATTGCATAATCTGGAAGCATAAAATCATTTTCTAAAGAATACTTTGTTTTGTCAATATAAACAACAGCAAATCTTGTTGCTTCGCTTCCAGAGCCAGCTGTTGTTGGAATAGCAACTAAAGTTGTTCCTTTGCTTTGAATTTTCTTTTCTCCCTTCACATATCCAACTGGACTTCCTTGATTAAATGAAAGAATATTTACTGACTTTGCAATATCCATAACACTACCCCCGCCAACAGCAATCACAAAATCGCAATAATTTCGCTTGAAAATTTCGATCCCTTTTTCAATATCTTTAAGCTTTGGATTTGCCTCAAAATCAAAAAAATGAATTACATTATAGCTTCTTAGAAAATCTCCTATAATGGCTTTTGCGCCACATTTTTCAAAAGAATACTTGCCAGTAACCAAAAATATATTGCTTGGGCTATGTTCTTCTATAATTTCCTTTAATTTATTTATGGTTCCTATCCCAATAAACTCAACTTGCATTTTAAATAAAATAATCAAATATTGTTTATAAATCTACTCAAAATGATATTAGTCATTGTTTTTTATCTCGCTATAGAAATTAAAAATGCTCCAATAAAAATTAATAAAGTTGCTGAAAATCTTATCAATTTGTGTTTCTCCTTTAGAATGTGGCTGCCTAACAAGACTGCAAAAACAATACTTAACTGCCTTAATCCCACAACATAACTCACTTTTTCGATAGAAAAAGCTATTAATATCAAAGTATATCCAAAGACAGCAAAAAATCCATTTATCACTATGCTCCTCTTATTTTTATCCCACTCGTCTCTTATCAGAGATTTTTTCTTAATAGAAAATATATAAGGTGTAAGAAAAATAAATCCAAAAAATGTAAAAAAATAACTAAAAATTAGTGGATTTGTATAGCTAACACCCACCTTATCGATAATTGAATAAACAGCAACTGAAATTAAAGTCAAGAAAGCAAATTGTGTTGCTCTCTCTTTAAGTATAGCTTTAATTGGTCCAAGTAATTCAGATAAAATTATTTTTTTCATATTAATGATATACACCCCAGAAGCTACAATTAAAATTCCCAAAATTCCAATAAGAGTAACTTCTTCTTTCAGAAAAATAACTGCAAATAAAAGAACTAAAGCAGGTGAAGAACGCTGTATGGGATAAACATGCGATAAATCTCCATCTTCATAAGATTTTGCATGCAAAACCCAGTATATAGCATGTATAAGGCCCGACGCTATACCTATATATACAGCAATTGATGTTTTTATTCCTTCTTGAAATAAAAAGTAAACAAAAAAAGGCAATAAGAATAACATTCCAAACAATTCATACCACCAAACAAAAATTTCTTTATCATAAGATTTTTTAGTTAGAAAATTCCTGAATGAATGCATTATCGCAGATAATATTGTTAATATGATTGCAGTTGGATTCATCTTTTTATTAATTTCTTAATTTTCTAAAAATCCCATAAACTCCTCTTTATTTTGAATTGGTGTTGCAGTTGGCCTTCCTAAATCCTTTCTATGCCCTTTATTTATCTTAACTTCAAGCAGAACAGGCCCATCCATTTCTTGGATTTTTTTAAACATTCCAATAATCTCTTCTTTTGTCTCTGCAGAAAATGTAGCAGAATAACCATTTGCTTTTGCAATTGCTGGAATATCAATATTAGAAGCTGCAGTTGGTTGCCCACCTACAGAGTCGTGAGCAAAATTATTGAAAACAACATGCTTAAAATTTTTCGGCTTCAAAGAGCCAATTACAGCTAATGCTCCCATATGCATTATTAAAGCTCCATCGCCATCAAAGCAATAAACCTGTCTTTCTGGCTTTTCAAGGGCTATGCTTAATGCAATAGACGAAGAATGCCCCATAGAGCCTACTGTTAAGAAATCTTTTTCGTGACTTTGTTTATTAGCTTCTCTCAACTCAAATAACTCTCTTGATGTCATACCTGTTGTAGAGATAATTATATCATTTTCATTTAATAAAGGAACTATTGTTCTTATTGCTTCTTCTCTGCTAAGTTCGTAATTGGTTTGTTTTTGATTTTTTAATTTATACCCATCAAAAGTTCCTTTTCTAACAACAATTGCATAAGGTGCTTTATTCTTAACCATGTAATCTTTTGCCTCTTTTATAATATCTTCAAAATTATCGTCTAATATTTTATATGGAACTCCGATATTTTCAAGCATGCCTAACATCACTTTTCCCATCTTGACATGCTGAGGCTCATCATTTACATTTGGCTCACCTCTCCATCCAATCAATAGCAGCATTGGAATTGAATAAACCTCTTTGTCAGCAAGAGAAGTTAAAGGATTGATTGCATTACCTAATCCAGAATTCTGCATATAAACCAATCCAATTTTGCCAGTAGCTAAATAGTAGCCTGCTGCAAGAGCGATTGCATTCCCTTCATTTGCAGCAATAATGTTTTGTTTTAAAGGTGTGTTATCAGTAACATATGCACAAAAATCTTTTAATAAAGAATCAGGCACTCCACTAAAAAAATCTATTCCATTTTTAATTAATTCAGAATAAAAATCTTCACAGCTTATCATATTAATTATCCACCAATAAAAGGGAAATCAGCAGCTTTAATTGTCTGACTT
>CAZLGX010000028.1:0-6199 GCA_964559395.1 uncultured Methanosarcinales archaeon | reverse complement strand
CTTTCACTATTCACTAATTCACTCAAAGAAAATCCTTCACCAAAAACATTTCCAAAAGTGTATCGGTCTGTCTCACCTCTTCCTGGAGACTCTGAGCATGAAGTAACATCGCCATTGGCTCTTATATGCAAACCTGATCTGTTTCTATTGCATGTCTTGTTATACGTAAAGGCTGCCCATGGCGTCCATTCTAAGCCAAAATATGCCCTATCTATCCTAGCAATAAGATCATATAGAACTTTAACATGAGGAGAAAGTATACCTGCCTCTTGCTGTTCATCTGCAGCATTACCACAGTAATGGACAGGAACTATTGAATGGTCAAAGCCATTTTTCATTACCCACAAATGCAAATCAATCATACCATCAAAAGTTGTGTGATCTAATACAGAATTCACAACAAGTCTAAGTTTTGGATCTTTGCCATATCCTGCCTTGATGAGATTTTGGTATCCTTCCTGCATTTTTCTAAAAGCTCCTACTTGATTAACTTTATAGTCCTGTAATTCTGGAATTAATGTGTCACCCTTTGTGCATAAACCAATCTCATGTTCTGCAAATCTTTTTGCAATTTCTGGTGTTATTAATGCAACATCATCAAATGTAAGAATTTTTGGAGTTGGTTTCCCTTTTCCTCTATAAACTTCTTCAAGCATTTCTACAACTTTGAAAAAATGCTCTCCTCTTTTGCTTTTCATTCCTAACTCTGGATCTCTATATACTAAAGGTTCTCCACCAGTAAGAATAAATAAGCTTACCCCTAAATCAGCTGCCTCTTCTGTAATTGATTTTAGTATGCGAAAAGGCAAATATTCTTTCTGCAATGGTCCAGAACTCGCAAAACACCAAGTGCACTCAAAATTGCAGCCTCTTGTAATCATATAATCTAATGAGGTAAGTTTCACCCCCTCATCGATCATAGCTCTAATTCTGTCAGGAGCAATCCCCCCCATACCCGGATGCAAATCAACAACAGCGCCCCTCATTGTTCTGATTGCATTAATATCTTCTGGTGAGAGAAAATACACTTTTTCACCTTTTGATGGAGGAGTAAGTGCTCGTGTGAAGATTGGTTCCTGATCATGTAGATTAGGATTAAGTAACGCTTCTAAAGCAGGTGTCATTGGTACTTTTTGTTCAATCATTTTTTATTTCAAAACCATTGGGTTGTTTCTGTATGAACCCTTCTCAGCCCTCTATCACCAGCGTATCTACCTATCAAGGCAAGTTCTTCAAGCGGTTTACCAGCACTTGGTTTTGTTTGCATCACCACTAATCTGCCTTGTTCAGAATTTACTACCCTAAATGCATGTGCTACATTTGGCTGGATTAAAAAAGAACTGCCTGGTTCTAATTCAGCTTCGTGTTTTTGCCAAACCAACAAAACTGGAGCATTTCCTATATTGTAGCCCCATCTATCTGCATCTACTCTAATATCCAAACTTTTAGTGTCCTTGCCATTATTGACAATATATTCCAATGCTGAGGTATGCTCTTGATAAGGAACACCTTCAATTAACAACCTAATTAAATATGGACTTTTTTTAATTTGGGCAGCTTTTTCGTATCTTTGTACAATTACTCCTTTATGCTCATCCGTAGCCAATTGTCCCAATACTGGCATATCTCTTTTAATAAATTCCATATACTCTTCTATACTCATAGATTTAATTCTAGACTGAAATTCGTCAGTTGCAATTGCTCCACCATAGGTAACTGCAAGAATTAATCCATTGCCATCTTCGCGAGTGGTAAATGAATGCGGAACAAATGGTGTTATGTAATTTGTATCGCCTGTTTTCATTTGCCTTACATACTGGTGCCCATTATTATCAATCCAATGAAAACTTACAGTTCCAATAAAATATGTCATTTGGTGCTCAAAGTGTCCTTTATTAAAACCCCAAGGATGCAGATTCCCAATTCCTTCATGCACATAAAGCTCTTCGATCCATTCTGGTCTAAATAAAGAAGTAGTTGACATAGCAGTATCTGCGTACCTGTAATAAGGAACCTTTGCCCCAGATGGTCCTCGTTCAAAAACTCTTTCTGTAGCCTTCCTTTGCTCAGCGCTCATTACAATAACACCATCAGTTGTATCGTCCCTTACTTGAACTTTATTTCTATAGGCTGGGTCATACAAATCACGTAAGCGTAGAGGCGAATGTCTATCTATAGCCTCGATTACCTTTTTAGTAGGAGGTTGCTTGCCTTGCATAACCTCTTCTAAGTATCCAGCATCTAGTCCATGAATTTTTGCAAAGCTATCTGCTGTATGCTTAACTCCATTTAAAAGAGCTCGAATTATTGGACCAACATTATGTGCATAAGGTGTGCCTCTTGCATCTGTATATCTGCTTAAGCTACTTACCATTTTAATTCCTCCGAATGTTTAACATGAGGATGTCAGAAAATCTTTTTAGATTTTCGCTACCTCCATATCTTTTCTTTGTTTTTTATATCTGAAAAGCCAACAAGGTCAAATACTTCTTTTATATCAATGCAAGAACTATCTACCTCAAGAGACCTTTGGTTCTCCAGTATGATTTTGCATACATCCTGCATCGCTTTAATTGAAGCTCTTAATAGATGATTGGCATGAATAACTAGATTAAAACCTTCCTTTTTTAATTCTGACTCTTTTATGGAATTATATGTTGTTGGGACACAAACCAAAGGCTTGTTTACTCCAAGCCAAGAGGTCAACTCCTTATATTTTCTTGCAAAAGAGAGTACCTCGTCAGGATATTTGGACTTTGAATGTATCATAATTCCATCAGCACCTGATTGCAGATAAAGCTTTGCTCTTTCGATGGCATCGTCTAAGCCAGCATTTGCAATAAGGCTTTCTATCCTTGCTATTATCATGAAATCGTTAGTTAATAAAGCATTCTTACCCCTTTTGATTTTATTTGCAAAAACATTGGGATTTTCTAAAACTTGGTTAGATTCCTCATCTAAGCTATTTCTTTTTGGATAAACTTTGTCTTCAATTATCACGGCTGATATACCTAGACTTTCTGCTTTTCTTACAAAATATTCAAATGCATTTGGATCACCGCCAGTATCGCCGTCTATTATTATTGGCTTGTTTGATACTTCTAAAATTTCACTCGCAGTAGCTAGTCTAGAATCTAAGCCCAAAATCTCTATATCTGGTTTGCCTCTTGCTGCCGATTCTGTCAAGCTGCTAACCCATATTCCATCAAAAGAATTTTTTTCTGGACCTACAACGGTATTATTTGCTATTATTGCACTCATTCCATTATGAGCTTCAATAATTCTAACAAAACCTTTTTGTGCTATTAAATTCCTTAACAAACCCCTTCTTGCCTCTGGAGTTATTTTAGGAGCGCTTATTTCACCTCCAATTCTTTTCAAATCTTCTAATGTGTCAATCTCTACCCAGCCACTATTTATAAGAACGGTGTTTACTTCGTGTCCATCGTCAATTAATTCTTGAAAAATATCAGTTAATTGAGCATCCTTTATTGATGAAGCATTTTGAAATGGTTTATCAAAATATTTATTCAAAATATTGTAATAAGTAGCTCTTAAAATATATGAGCCTCTTCTTGTAAACTTTGCAATTCCTATAAACTCGCCGTTTGAATCATTCACGCCAAGGTGTTTGCCAATCCTTTTTACCTTATCACCTTTAAACACTATCTTTTCTATTTCCTCAATTTGCTTATAAGCCTTTAGCCAATTTTCTTCAACTGCAATGCAAATGTCTCCTCTTGCATCAATAATTTTTTCAATAATAGATTTATCAAAAACAATATCAGAATAAGTAACTATTACATCATCATTAAGCTCATTTTCAGCACAAAATAAGGAAGAGAGTATATTACTATTTTTGTAATCGTCATTATAGTAAGATTTTGTTTCAGGATAATTAATTTGCTCTTTCATAAAACCTTTTACTATGCTAATGTCATTTATACCTAAATCCTTAAAAACATCAAGCTGATGCTCTATGATTGGCTTTCCATAAACTTTTAATTTGCATTTAGGCGTATTAGTTGTAAGGTGTAACAATCTGTTGCCCATTCCAGCAGCCAATATTATTGCTTTCATAAATCGCCTATTTTTGAGAACATTTCTTCAGCTTGTTTTAAGTCCTTTTCAAAATCTATATCTATATATTTTGCTTTGCCAACATCACAAGTGTAAACATTTTTTCCTTTATCTATCAATAGCTGAATAGCATCTATAAACTGGGCGTTAATATTGCTCTTTGCAATCTCATCCATAACATCAATTAAAACTTCAGCCCCATTCTTTGAGAACTTTGCAATGCCTATAAACTCTGCATTAGCCTCTTTTTTATCCTCAATTTTGCTTATTTTAATTGCTACTCCATTTTCATCTTTAACTTTTTCAGCCTCTTCTCTAACGCCATCCTTTTTTATGGTCAAGCAAATATCATGCTTGTCATTCATTAGTTTGTTGATTATGGACTCTTCAAACAAAACATCAGAATAAAGAACAATAAATCCGTTTCTTAACTCTTCTTTTGCAACCCATAAAGTCATTAGCATTCCAGAAACAGAATAAAATGGATTAAACAATACCCTTATGCTCTTTCCTTTTGAGAAATTTTCTATTTTATCTGCCAAGTAGCCTGTGACAGCAACAACATCCTTTATTCCACTTTTATTTAAGCTGTTTAATTGCATCTCCAAAATGGTTTTGTTTCTAATTTTCAATAAGCTCTGAGGTGTTTCTTTAGTCAGAGGCAATAACCTTGTTGCTTTTCCTGCTGCCAATATTATAGCTTTCATTCTACAACCTCTATATGAACTATTTTTTTCCTTAAATATGCGCTAAACCTGTCAATCATTGTCACAGTTAAAACCATTACAATCAAAATTGTTAAAACCTCTCTGGATTTGAAAAGCCTCATGCTTGTTATTAATTCCATTCCTATACCGCCTGCTCCTACTAAGCCAAGAACAGTTGCAGCTCTGAAATTATTTTCAAGATAATACAATGAATAATTAACAAATAAGGGCTTTACTTCTGGAAAAATCCCTCTTGCAATAGTTTGGATTTTATTAGCGCCTGTCGACACAATTGCTTTGATAACCTCTGGGTTAACAGTTTCGATTGCCTCAGAAAAATATCTGCCTAATGCTCCTGTTACATGCGCAGCTAATGCCAAAACTCCTGGAAATGGGCCTAAGCCAACCATTGACACAAAAATAAGCCCCCACACAATTTCGTTTATGCCTCGGCATGTGTCAAATATAGCCCTTACTGTCTGGTAAACTATCTTATTTGGCATCACATTCCTAGCTGCTAAAAAAGATAATGGAAATGCTATTAACGCTCCTAATGAAGAGCCAATTATTGCCATCTGCAATGTTTCAATTGCTTTCAAAATGTATACGTTCAGATTACTTATATCTGGTGGAAACATTCGCTTGACAAAATCTACCATGAAAGGAAACCCTTCCACAAAAGCAGTTGGGCTTGTGTTAGTGCCGCTTAAAGCCCAATAGTAAATGATTACTATTAGTATCCCTATCAAAAAGTGCTTGTATTTTTTTGGCAATTTTATATTTTTTAATTTCATTTTAGAAACCTAGCTTACCATACATATACCAGTCTCTTGTTTTTCCATATATTTCCACAATATTTTGTTCGGTTAGCTCTTCTGGCTTGTCGTCAAATACTATTTTTCCATCTCTCATTCCAATTACTCTGGTTGCGTATCTTTTAGCAAAGTCTAAAAAGTGCAAACTTGAAACTAAAGTAATACCTTCCTCAGCACATATCTTCTTTAATAAATCCATAATTTCTCTCATTAGTTTTGGGTCAAGTGAAGAAACAGGCTCGTCAGCTAAAATTATGTTGGGCTCTTGGGAGAGTGCTCTTGCAATACCCACTCTTTGCTTTTCTCCGCCACTTAAGTATGCAACCCTCTCATTTTCGTATTCTTCTAAACCAACCCTTTTTATATTATTTCTTGCAATTTCATAATCTTCTTTTGAAAATTTTCCGAAGATAGTCCTAAATGTGTCATTGTAGCCCAATCTTCCATTCAAAACATTTCTCAAAACAGTTTCCCTTTCATGAAGATTAAAATGCTGAAAAATCATCCCTATGTTTATTCTTATTTTTTCAGCTTCTTTTATAGGGCAGTTTAAAATTTCTTTTCCATCTATGTATATCTTGCCGGAATCTGGCTCTA
>CAZLGX010000027.1:0-10270 GCA_964559395.1 uncultured Methanosarcinales archaeon | reverse complement strand
TCAGGAAAGAGCACACAACTTTTCCAGTTGGCTTAGACGGCTGAAGACGGTATTTCGAGCAAAGTAATTTGCAATGAGATGTCCGATACCGTGGAGAAAGCATTTAAGCTTCCACAATCAGGAGTTCAAATCTCCTCTGCCCCACTTTTTCTTAAGGAGTTATTGTCCTTGTCAAAATTTCTCCAGCTATGTAGTTAAACAAGATCATAACAATTCCAGATATGATGACATATAGGATCGTGCTTCTAATCAAGTTATTTCCAATTTGATAACTCTCAGTTAATTTGTCAGAGCCGTTTTCCACTCCATTTGATATAACCGTTAATATATAAGTTATTTGTACTACATAAACTCCGACTATAACCTGGAAATAATAGGTAGGTATGCCAACGCCGAATATATCCAGCAATGCTGACGAAGTGCCTTCTGCTGAGCCGCCTGCGCCTATTGTCTGGGGGATTTGCTGGCTTAGTTTTCCCAGTATAGAGGTTATCATTGAAGTTATGCCAATCACAATGCCTGCAATTGCCGGAGTTAAAAATTTAATCTGCGAGCGCATTGAAGATATCACATCAGCCATCAAATCCTTCAATCTTTCATTTACCTTGTGTATTTCCTTTATGTATCTTGCAACATTGGTTAATGCCTGGGCTGCAATCAAAGGGCCTTTTTTTATCGCCTGGGTCAAAACTTTCATCGAGCTTTCAATCAAATTGCTTGGAAAAGAGACTAAAGCGCCATGCAATGGATCAAATATTGCCTTATCAATGCTCATTCCAAGCCTTCTTATGTTCAAGCTCACTAGTTGAAAAAAACTTCCGGATATTGTGCCTTCCATTATGTTTGCAACTTTGCCGACTGCGATCTCTACAGGCAGATTGTCTCCTAGCCTGTTTCCAAGCTGGAAGAGGGCAGCTGCAAACTCAAGCTCAAGCTGTTTTGCTTTTTCCCTGATTTTATAGACATTTTTGGACCTCATCCTGTAATAAATCCCAACTGCAATTCCGATGCTTAAAGGTACGAACAAACTAGCCAAAGAAGCTCCTAAGCCGTAAGGTCCGATTTCTTGGCCCGATTTGTCGCTCCTATACTCCAAAAAGCAGAATTTCTGCCTGCACGTAGTTGTCAATTCTTCTCCTCCAATGCCGAAATCAGGCAAGCCAAGAAGATGCCACATTAAAGGGCTCAATCCAATCAAAAGAAACAAAACACCAAAAAAAATGCTTATTATCAGAGGAGTTATTTGGACTTCTTTATTTCCCAATTTTATCAAGATATTTTTGTACTTTTTCAGCTCAGGGTTCTCTTCTGAGATATCTGTATCGCCGTAGCCAGTAGGCCTTTTTGATAAGATATTCTTGCCAAGATAATATACTATAACAGTCAGCAACAAGTTGTATATTATAGCTATATGATACCATTTTGCTTCCTGCATGAAGCTGACTACAAGCGGGAGTATGACCAGCCCCAAAATCGGCAGTATGATGCCAAGCATATGGAGCATTGTGATGGGATTCTGCAAATTGTGGGCATAATGGAGCATTTTCTCATAGGTTTCATCAAGGATTACATCAAGGGCTTTGTCAAGCGCATTAAGCCTTCTTGCCTCATCGCCTTCATACAGAGAGCTTTCAATCAGATGGAATGCTTCAATGAACTCTACATTCCATTTCTTCCATGTTTCAAGGTATATATCAAGAGACTCTTTCACAGTGGAATATTTTTCTGTTTCAACATCCCAAAGCACCTTTTTTAAGTCCAATGACAAAGGAGGGGCCAAATGTTGGCTTGCGAACTCTATTGCCTTTTCAAGATTGGAAGTATGCCTCATATAAGTTACAGTATAGAAAATGGAAAGTACCATCTGGTTTGACGCCTTTAAGCGCCAGTTGTTTGCCATGAATTCAGGCAGTCTGCCCAAGGGCTTTATCATCAGCAAAGCGCAAATCAAAAATAAAAAGACAAAAAACATAGATGGGAATACAATAAAAGCAAAAAGCGAGCCGAATACAGCAGCTATTATGGGCATAAGATACGAGAACGAGACAGCTCCTGCTGGTGTTATGCCCAAATGCGTTATTTCAATAGCTTCCTGGATTTCAGCAGCTCTTTTTGCGTCAGGCTTTACCTTCAGTATTTTTTCGCTTAGGTTGCAGAATTTCTCATACAAAGTCATGTGCTTTGGGAGAAAATCTGCCTTAAATTCCTTATATTCTCTTGTAATAGGCTTTGTTTTGATGTCTTCTACTTTAGTGCCCAGTTCTTTCTCTAAGTGTTTCTTGTAAATTTCCATCAATGACAGAAGTTTCTGCTTGTCTATCTCAGATGGCATTTGAAACATTTACCTCTTTTTTTTTGAAAACTGTTTGACATACTTTCTAATTCATACTTATGTTTAAGGCATCTGCAAGCGGATTACTTTCACCACTTTACTTTGCAAAGTCGCTCCATAATTTTTATAATATTTCTATTGTATTGAACCTATAATTTACTGTGAAAATCCATCTTCTTGACATGCCTCTTGAGCCATTCACTCCACTCGAAAAATATTCTTTTTGAATCTAAAGTACCGATCTCTTCCCTGACAATTTCGGATATTTTGTGGAACTGGTCGTTGCATTGTATCACAAATTCTGCTTCAAGCAAGTCGGGATTATTGGTTTTATTTGAAAAATCAACCAAGGCTTCTTTTGTTTTTGCCCTCAGCATTATGTTGTCCCATACAGCATCCCAGTTGCCTGCCCATTCCTTTACATTTCCAGCAATAGCTTTCAGAATTTCTGAATCGCCGTTAATCAAATCTTCGCTTGTCTGCAATTCGTCTTTTTTGGAATCGTACTTCATCAAATCTACAAATCCATTTTCTGTCAATGGATCATTTTCCCAGTATTTTCTTACTTCTGTTATTTGGGTAACTCTGCGCCATCTGTGCAAGCCATCTGCGCTTCTTACGGGATTTGCAACAACAATCACATCTGTTGCCTTGAAGCTTGTTCTTGGAACCTGCAAATCATTTACAACCCTGTCGAATACTCCATAAGGAGAGTCCCCGTGGATAGTGCCTGCAACTACATTTGCAAGAGCTCCGATACGCATAGCTTCGTAAAGTGCCAACGCTTCCTTTGATCTGATTTCTCCAATTATCAATGCAGAGTCTCCCATTCTTAATGTAGTTCTAATGCCTTCATCTGCTGGCAACTCTGAGGACCCTTTAGTAAGCGCAGCAGCAACTTTCATAGACTGGATATTGTAGCCTAGTTTTCTGAGGGAGTTTGTTGGCAGTTCTAAAGTATTATGAGCAACTATATTTTCGCAGACAAAACTTTCACATTCAGGAACAGAAATATCATATACAAAATCGTCGTAATTTTCAATTATTTCTATAGATTTTATCTCATCCCAAAATATATCGGATTGGGAAAGATTAGTTAGATTATTCCTTAGTTTACAGTTTTGCATAAACTGTGTGATTTGCCCTAACTTTGCTCTGCCTATATTGTTGTTTCTGGCAATATAGTCATTATAATTAAAATCCTTATATTGCTTCAGTAATTCTTTTTTGGCTTCTAAGCTAAGGGGGATAATATCAGAGCTATCGTGAGTGTTTATCTTGCTGCAAAGCTTTTTTAGAACAGCTGTTTTGTAATACTGCAAAAAGCCTATGCTCTCGTGGAATCTGATGAAATCATTCAGAGTGCTTATGCTAGCATTATAAGTGCCATCTTTTCTAAGTTTTCTTATTCTGAGTTTAATTCCATAAAGAGAAAGCAGGAATTGTAAGTCCTTTAATAGATTAATTGACGAAAGTGGTATAACAATCTCTTTGTCTGTTGCACATCCGTCTCCTGAGAAAATTCCCTTCAATACATAGGATATTTGCTCTCTGGATAGATTATAGATCCATTCAGGAATTCTTTTTGTATAAGCATTTCCATAGAGATTCAAGCATTCTTTCATTAATATTTTTAATGGCTTGGAATTAATAATATAAGAAACTCCATCAGAATGCATTTTTCGCTTTAGGTTAAACGCTCTAGCCACATCGTCGAATACTGCTCTGTCTTCAAGGTCATTGCATGAAATTATGACACTGTTTTTATCATAGCATCCATCAGCTATCCATAATCCTATAAAAGCAAGTAAATCTTCGTTAAGCTCAATATTCGCAGGAATTCTTGTTACGCTGTGATTGTATGAGAAATACATGTCATTCCCTACTTTTATTCCCTGATTCATTAAAGGCAAGAGCACCCGCTGGGGCAAAAAGCATTTTCTAAACCAATTTGTGGCAGCTTCTTTACTATACTTCAATTCTTTTCTTAAGCATATAATACTTCTTTTATGTTCCAATAGCAGCTTTTTGATGGAATTTCCGCAAAAGAAAGTTTTTGGAATCCTGACTAAATGATTCAATAGATTCAGATTTTGAACTGGCTTATTATCGATGTTAATTATTCTGGGAACAGCTATATAGCTGCCTTCCTTTAACTCATTAGCTTTTATTTCAACTATATTCGCTTCCTTATCAAGTCCAAAAAGAGAATGATCGCCAGTTACTTTTATGGCTCTTCCAGTTCTGGCGGTAATTTTGTAAACTGGCTTTTTCACTTTATGCCTTATGAATTTAGTTACATTCGCAAGTTTTATCTTGCCTTGCTTGTCCATTGCGAATAATTTTATATTTTCAGGATTGCCTGTGACTTCGTGCTCTGTAAGATTATACCATCTTCCATATTTGTTGATTATCTCGTCAATCAAAGTTCCTATTGTTGTTCTTTCTATCTTGCCGTTTCTTTGTATTACTATACCAGAGTCTCCTGTTACGCTATCTTCAATTGTCAAAACCCTGTATTTTCTCATTAATTCTACTAAAACTGCTCCTAACAAGCTAGTTTTCCCAGCGCTTCTTGTTCCAGCGATCAATAAAGACCTGGAGCCATCAATCAAAAAACTTAGAATGCCGGCAGCCAATGGATTTATCATTTTATTTTGTATATACAATGGTAAAGTCCATGGCTTGTCCCTATGCCTTCTGAAGGCAAATGCCAAACCGCTTGGGTTTAAGGGCGCAGAGATTACTGCAATTCTTGCATTTGCCCCTGGAATGCTGAGTTCTGTATCAAGGATGGGGTTTGCCTCGTCCAAAGGTCTGCCTGAAATAAGCCTTAATTTGGATGCCCACGACTCAGCTTCAGGACTTGTCGGCACTATGTTGGTTTTGCAGTCTGCATAATCCTGATGCACTATAAACATTGGGGTTTCTCCCATGGGAGAATTAATTGTTATGTCTTGCACCTTTTCGTCTTGAAGCAAAACCTCTATCAAGCCAAAGCCCACTGTGTATCTCACAAGAATTTTTGTCATTTCCTCTATCTCATCAGAAGATAATTTCAAATTCCTGTATTCAACCAGCTCTTCAATCAAGTCAGAGCCGATATTGTGAAATACCTGCCTCATTCTTTCCGGATCAATAAACTCTTGCCTTGTTGGCTTGTGCTCGGCCATTATCTTTCTTGCTGTGTCAAGAACCTCGTATTTTTCCTCGCTTAACTTGAATTCTGGCGGCGTTAAATGATATAGGTATTGAACGTTGTCCGGTAGCTCAAATATAGTTACCTCGGTATTCTTGTCTATGAAGTAGTTGTCAATTTCTTCGCCTTCAGTAGGGTAACTAGCCATAAGCTTTGTGAACATAAAGTCCGGCCTTATGTCCGGAGAGAAAATCCTCCTATAGACGGAGCGCTCGCCTACCTTATAGCCAGGCAAGTACTGTTTTGCTATGCTCAACAATTTTGTTTTTTCAAGCAATGACATCAGGTATTGCAAAACTGCTATGTATTTCCTTGTTGCATTGACATAATTTTGATCAGCAGATCTGTCTATGTTTATTCTTTCTTCCCTTGCAGCTCTTTTTAGCTCCACATAGGCTCCGATAGGATCCCTTTTGAGAAGATTCGAGATGATGTTTTGTATATCCGCATACCACTGCGCAGCCCATCTAGTTGCCTTTGGATCCGAAAGAATATTTGTATAGCTTACCAAGTCCCTTTTTTTTGTGAGCTGAGCATAAAGCTTTGCGATTTCCTGCATCATTGATGTTTGGCTGAAGTCATACTCGTAGTTTCTTTTTTGGGCGAATATTATCTTAGTCACAACGCCTACCTCTGAAAGAATATCTATAGTTCTTGACATACAAACAGGATCGTCTTCAAGAGAAGGTATATGTGGGTATTGCTCTAAATCAACCAAAAGTATGATTTCTTCCCCTTCCTTTGCTATGTCATAAGCGAAGGGCTTTTTTACTTCTCCAAACAATGTCATGTTTACCTCTTTTTTTGATTCTAATTATTCACTTTTTATTTGATTTTAATAGCTCCAATGCAAATTCTATAAGATGGGACTTATTTCTATATTTCTTGTTGTCATGAACTTCTTTTTCTATCCAATCTATCAGTACTTCATCAATTGTCGCGCTAATTGGCTTTTTCAAGCAAAACCCTCATTTAATTATATTATAAAATATATTTTATATTATTTTATATATTTAATAGTATATTATAATATAACGGGTATTTAAAGATTGCGTTTTTTGGGCAAAAAATATTTAAAACTAGGATTTAAAACAAAGCAAATGTCAAAAACCAAAATCTGCGCTGTGCAATGCAATATTTACAATGATTTCAATAAAAATCTTTCCAGAATAGAGCAATTCTTCAAGAAAGCAAGTAAAAGCAAATGCGATATTATATGCTTTCCAGAAATATTTCTGACAGGACCGTCAAATAAGGAAAAATACAATTCAAAAATTCCATTGTTATCAAAAAAAATATTCTCGAATTTATCAAAAAAATATTCAATATTTTCCATAATGGGCTCTATCATTGAAAAAATCAATAAAAATCTTTACAACATCAGTTATTTATTCGATGATAAAGGCAAAATTGTCGGAAATTACAGGAAAAACCATCTTGTCCAATATTCAGAGGCGAGATACATCAAACCAGGAAACGAAGTTTTTGTTTTCAAAACCAAAATCGGCAATATTGGAATTCAGATATGCCGTGACTTGCTGTATCCAGAAATAACAAGAAAATTGATGCTAAAGGGTGCTGAAATAATAATCTGCCCGTCATTTTGGAGCGCTAAATCTTCCTCTTATGCTTGGATTTACAACAACAAATACTTCAAAAACAAAACTCCAAGAGAAGTTGATGCTCTGGTTTCTTCAAGGGCAATTGAAAGCGTAGCCGTTTTTGTGTATGTCAATGCTGCTGGCAAATTTGAGGCACGCAAAACCAAGGATGTGTTGCTTGGCAGAAGCCAGATTGCATTGCCGTTTTACGGCACAACAAACATTTTAAACCACAATAAAGAAGGCATCTTAATCAAAGAAATTGATTTAAGCATTGTCAAGGATGCAAAAAGGCTTTATATGATTGAAAAGGACTTAAAAAATTATTACATGCATCAAACTTAATAAAATGAAAGATTTATATACCATTCTCAACTTAACTGCTTTTAATGAGAATAAAAAATTTACTGAAAAATTCATTGTTTGCAAAGAGCTTTAATCTTGCAAAATCGAGCCCGGGCAAAATCGGCTTGATAGTTTTATTTGATGTATCTTTCCTAGCGTCTTTTTACTACATACTTCCATTCTTTTTAGGCTATTCTGCCGGATCTATTTTATGGCCACAATCAGGAGCTTTTATCTATGTCTATCTCATATCTGATTTTATTTACAGACTGCTTCAAATATTTGTTTATTCATTTTTTAAGTATTCTATTTTGGACTTTATAAAATCGCTTTTCCAGAAAACAGAGTTTTCATTCAGGCGCCTGGGGCAGTTTTATCTGCTCAACATAATTCTAATTCTTCCTTTGTTTATTGCATTTAATTTTTTATTGGACAACATAAAAGAGGCTTATAGGCCTTATTTTTTTGTAATAACAGGTATTCCAATTTTT
This sequence comes from uncultured Methanosarcinales archaeon, assembly GCA_964559395.1. Taxonomy (GTDB): domain Archaea; phylum Nanobdellota; class Nanobdellia; order Woesearchaeales; family GW2011-AR4. Next base: position 2,302 of record CAZLGX010000027.1, on the reverse strand, counting down.
CTCTTTTTATATGTAATTTTAAACTTATCTCAATCATTTTTTTACGATGGAAATTCCCTAAAAAACTCTTTAAGAAATTCATTTTCATTGACTTTTGGAAAGATGAGATCCTACAGGGAAACTATAGGAGTTATTATTTTGGCTTTGTTAGTTTTAGGATTATTATTCTTAATTGCGGGGTCTTTAGTAAGATTTTCTACATCCGGCAATTACTTATTATACTTGAAAACATACGATTATTTCAAAACAGCAGCAATTGTCATAGTTGATATTGTTATGTATCTCATAATTTTAATAAACAGGATTTCCTTTTATTATGTAGCGAGGGAAGCCAAATAAGATGTTTTTCCATAACTTAAATCCGGTATTATTTGAATTAGGCCCTTTTGAAGTTAGATATTACGGTTTGTTCTACGCCTTGGGTTTTGTTATAGCATATTTTATGCTACCATATCTTGCCAAAATAAAAAATATAAATCTGAGCAAAGATGATGCAGCGGATTTCATCTTATATCTATTAATAGGAATTGTGGTTGGTGCCAGGATAGTATATGTTATTGTTTACAATCCTTTATTTTACTTGAGCGATCCTGTTGAGATAATCAAATTGTGGCATGGCGGCTTAAGCTTCCATGGGGGCTTTCTGGGAGCAATAATTGCCTCGTATCTTTTTTGCAGAAAAAAGAAAATTGAATTTTATGATCTGGCAGATATAACTGTCGTGCCGGCTGCTTTAGGGCTTGCTTTAGGAAGGATTGGTAATTTCATAAATGCAGAGCTTTATGGCAGAATAGGTGATGTTTCTTGGTGCATAGATTACTCAAAAAACAAATATGTCATAGATTTGCCAAATGGATGCAGACATCCGTCTCAAATTTACGAGTCATTAAAAAATCTTATAATATTTGCCGCATTATGGTTTGTTAAGGATAAAAAATTGCCAAAAGGCTTTATGTTCTGGAGCTTTGTGACTTTGTACGGCTTACTAAGGACAATTGCAGAGTTTTTCAGACAGCCAGACGAGCAGATAGGGTTTTTATTTAATTATCTTACAATGGGGCAATTGTTGAGCTTTCCATTATTTTTGTTAGGGATATACATGCTGTTGAGGTTTAAAAGAGAGTATCAATAGCCTGCGTAGCAATATATTTAAATTGATAACTATACTTAATGTGTATACATAAATGATAAAGAACGAAAAATTGCTCGGATATTTGTTGATGGCATTTTCAGTAATTTTATTTATAGTTCTCGGCTTCATAAAAACACAATTTGATTTAGAATCAGCTCTTTTATGCCAAAAATTCCATGAAAACAAGCTTGACCTAAGTCAGTGCCCCGTTCATCAGGCAGATTCAACATGGAATAAGATTTCGTGGGTTATCTTAGTAGGATTTGGAATAGGCATACTAATTTTCGGAGTTGGCGCCTATCTTGAATTCTTCTACAAGATAGGAAGCAAGGAATTAAAAAGGGAATTCAAGCAGATTGATTTGTCTAAACTAGATGACGAGGAAAAGAAAATCTACGAGATTCTGCAAGGCAAAAACGGTTCAGCGTACCAAAGCGATTTGATAAAGGAAACTGGCTTCAGCAAAGTGAAAGTGACAAGAATTCTTGACAAGATGGAAACGGCAGATATAATTGATAGAAAGAGAAGAGGAATGACTAATATAATTGTTTTGAAATGATTTTTTCTATTTGAAACTAGTTTCATCACTACTTTAAAAAGGGGTTTCAAAAAACTATTTCTAACATTGAATTTGAGATGAAAGATTTAAGGTGAAATTTATGGATGCAAAAACTTTGAATACTATCACAGTTGTGCTGGTGGTGGCTGTGCTGATTGTCAGCGGATTTAATATGCTGCAAATGCAGGGAATGAAAAATGAAAACCCGACAATGCCTCAACAAAATAATGTGGCAGGCATGGCAACTGGGCAAGCAAATTTTGTTCCTTCCATTATGGGTATCCTGCCAAAAGGGATTCCCAAGATTTACGGCAATGAATTGGGAGTCAGCTACGATGATGTTTCTGCATCAGATCAGAAAAAGACAGACTCTACTATAAATAAGCTTGGTGTGCTGGACCAGCAGATAAAGCTCAGCGGCGCAGACAAGGAAAGGTATATTTCAATTGCAAGCCAAATAAGCTGCGAGTACTGCTGCGGCGTTGAGTCAATTATATTCAAAGATGGAAGCGCTGCATGCGGCTGTCAGCATAGTTTTGCGATGAGGGGTATAGTAAAATACCTGATAAAAAATCATCCAACCGAGTTCACTGATGAGCAGATTTTGGAGG
>CAZLGX010000026.1:0-10315 GCA_964559395.1 uncultured Methanosarcinales archaeon | reverse complement strand
AAAGAAAATCCAAAGGATTTTCTAAGTTACTCATATAATTCGTAACAATAGTTGTTTCCGACAAATATAGTGGCGGATTATTGATGGTCAATTATTTACTTCCGCCACTATAAATCAATAGCCCTAACCACCTATAATTGAGGTTTTGATGTCTTCTTTACATTTGCAATCTACATAATCAATCTTTGGTATGGCATTCAACAAGAGGTTTTTAACATTCTCAGCATTTTTATGCATTGTTTTTAAAACCATCTCAATATTAACTCTTTCTTCAGTAGAATGCCAGCAATCATAATCAGTCGACATCGCAACAACTGCATAGCATATTCCAGCCTCTCTAGCCAAAACAGCTTCTGGCACAGTACTCATGTTTATGACATCTGCTCCCCAGCTCCTGAACATATGGCTTTCTGCTTTTGTAGAAAAGCGAGGGCCTTCAATAGTAATTACAGTTCCTTTTTTGTGGTGCTTTAAGCCCATTTCATCAGCAGTTTCTGCCAAAATAGCTCTTAATTTCTTGCAGAATGGGTCTGCCATTGGTATGTGACACACTTTATCAGCATCATAAAATGTAGATGCTCTTTTTGTCGTCCTGTCTATGAACTGGTCGCAAAATACAAAATGCCCTGGCTTAATCTCTTCCCTTAGAGAGCCGCATGCGGTCGTGGCAATAATATGTGTGCAGCCATGATCTTTCAATGCCATGATATTAGCTCTGTAGTTTACATTACTTGGTATGATAGAGTGCTTTTTGCCGTGTCTTGAAATAATTACAACATCAGTATTGCCTATTTTTCCTGTTGTTAAGTTGCTGGAAGGATTTCCAAATTTTGTTGATACGCTTATGTCTTTTGCATCTTTCAGAATTTTTGGGTCCTCTAATCCAGAACCTCCGATTATGCCTATTTTTGTAATCAGGAACACCCTTTACTTATCAGCGCTCTTCACTTTAAAATGTCTCTTTACAGCCTTGTCGCTTATTATCGCGGAATTTCCAGAGGGATCTTCTATGATTAATTTCTGCCTTTCCTTTCCCCATGTTATGTTTAGTATTTTCTTCAAAAGATTCTTCGCTTTCTTTTTGTCTTCATCGTCCTCTTCAATTTCTTTTGCCGACTCAATCTGGTATTTGACTCTGTTCAGTATCCCTTCAATATTTGTCACATAGCCTTGTGAGGCGGGCCCAGGAGTTATAGTTGCCAGATGAGGCAGCTTAACCGTAGCTTCAGACGACTTCACAACCCTAACCTTTATATCATCTTCGCTTGAGATTTCAAACTCGTATTTTACAGGATCTTTCTGCTCTGTCATTTCAACATCTGCCTTGTGGTATTTGCAGCTGTTGCATGTCATGGAAAACAGGTATACTTTGCCGAAATAAGGCACCTCGACTTCCCTTTCAGTCAGAATAAGCGTTTTTTCATGGCATAAAGGGCATGGCTGATGCTCAAAATCTTCTTCTTTTAACTGTTCTTCTGCCATAATACTAATTTTAACTGATTTATTTTTATATCTTTTGGTTTTGGCAAAATTCTGAATAGAAACAATTATAAATTTTTTGATTTAAGATAAAGCAATGATATCACAACTGCAAAAGATTTTTCATTCAATAACAAAATCACTCGAAATTCTTTATATCCTGGAAGGAATAAAGCCATGCGCCAGAATTCTGGTTTTTGAGGATGAGCTGGAAAAAGTTTTGAATTATTTGAATAAAAACAGATTAAGCTTCTCGATTTCAGACTTCAAAGCATTAAAACATACATTGCAGAGTGATTTTTATTCTGACAAGTCGGTAAGGATTCCAAAAAACGATTTAAGAAAGGGATATTTTTTTGTTTATATATCAAAAAACAAGGATTTAGCAGAGAAGGCAAAAGACGCAGAAGAAAAAAATCAGCACTTTGAATTAGGTTTAATTTTTGGCTACCCAAAATGCTGCTGCGATTTCTTCGAAAAGAATTTTGATGAAGACAATACGGATTTAACATTAAAAACCTTGAAATATTCTACTGGAGTAGAGTTTCCTTTCCATACAAATATTGCAGCAAGACATTTTGATGTATCCTTGCTTAGCCATTTTCCGCACAGCTTTAGCTGTGAGCCATCGATTAATATAGCAAAAAATAATTTAAAATTGATTGAAAAACACTCAAAGAAATTGGCAGTCATGATTTCCGGAATTCTTCAGGGAGTTGTAATTTACACCATGGAAGAGGGCATATTCTTATTAAGAAATTACGAAAAAAATAATAATGAAATAATCTATAGCAATGTCTTGAGCACTTCAAAAAGCAAATTGTATTTTTTGCTGAATTCAAATAATAAATTGAAGATTATCAACAAAAATAATTTTTTTGTAAATGATATAAAAATACATGGGGATAAGTTTGGAGTTATTGTGTTTGTTTAGTTAATGTGTGCGGAAATAGTCAGTTAACTTTCGAACTCTCTCGTATAAGAGTTCATGGAAATATGGAGAAAATCTTTTTGCAAATGGCAGATAAAATCTTTCTGTTTCACTTACACGACGACGAAATACAACTGTGAACTTTCCACCTTGAACAGAAGCTGGTTCATTAATGCAGCATAAGTTGTTATATCTATCTGCCAACCTAATAATTTTTGTTTCTTTTGGAGCTTTTGCAAGAGCTCTAAAATAAGATTTTAGCTCTTGTTCTCTATTTGGCATATGTTTATAGAGATTTAATAATATAAAATGTGCAATTGCATAATCTGAATACTGTAGTAAATGTTGTTTTGCCCACCTAAAAAATGATGGAGGATTTGCTGCAAATCTGTCTGTTAATGACTCAACGATTCTGTAAACTTCTTCTCCGAATTTTTCTCTAAATAATTTGATAGGCATATCTTTATCGTCGTCTGGAACATCATGCAATAACGCTCCAGCAACCAATTGTGGGGTGGTCTTCTGACTTGTTGCAAGCTGATGATCTATCACAGAAATTGTTACTGGATATATGTGCTCTTCTAATACAGGTTTACCACCTCTTCGTATCTTTTTTCCATGAGAATGTCTAGCTTGCTCTATAGCCAAATTTACAAGTGGGTCGGATTTTAATCCTACTTCTTCCAGTTTGTCAATTAAATCATCTAGTGTTGCATATGGAATTGCGAGCATTATTCAATAGAAATCATTTTTATTTTTAAATCTATCTTTTATAACTTCTTAAAAGTAACAACACTTTTATTTAGAATACAAGCTAACCAACGTCCCATTCACCAAAAAGGAATCTTCCTTCTTTAAGTTCGCAGGATGAAAATGATGCCCAAAATGTATAAGCTTGCCTTTCATCTCCTTAAGTAACTTATTTTCCAATCCCCTTTCCAATGGCGAATCAGGAGCCAAAAATAAAATATCATATTTTGAAAAATCATGCTCGAATATGTCCTTGTTGTGGAAAGCCACATTCCCAAAGCCGAATTTTCCCTGCATCTCCAATGCCTTGTGGTGCAGCAAGTCATCTATCTCAACACCTTCAGAGTTATTGCAGAACAAGGCAGCTATTAATACAATCTTTCCATCGCCGCTACCTAAATCAAGAAAATTCTTGAATTTATGCAATTTTAGCTTCTTGAATGCGTCATAAACCTCGTCAGAAGAGGAAGAGTTCCAGAAGCCCTTTTCAGTGCTCCACATTGGAAGCTTGCCTCTTTTCATCAGGCTTTTGTAGAAATCTTCATACTCTTTTTTTATCTGCGCAAAAACTACATCGTTCATTTTTCAAGTTATAGACAATTGCGTTGATTTATTATATTTTCACGCAATTGTCTATCTCGTAAATTGCGGCTATTTGTCAAAAATTCCAAGTTACGAATATCGCGAAAATCAAAGATTTTCGGGATCCTGAAAATGCATTGCATTTTCATGATATAATGGAATTTTTGAGCATCTCAAAAATGTTCGCATTTTTGATGATCATCGGAAATCAAGAGATTTCCGACATATTAAACTAATTACCGCAATTTACGATATCATTATCTTTGTTTAAATACTTTATCCTATTTTCGCAGCATAAAATATTAAACCAAAAAATATAAATATTATGTTGGATATAATATCCAATAGGTGAATTTGTGATAGGCACTACATTGATTGAAAAAGTAAGAAAGGATTTCTCCAAGGTTAAGCTTAAAAAAGCTACAGTTAGAGTTCCCAAAATTAAGGCAAAAAAACCTAAGCAACCAAAATTTCATGAAGAAATCGCTAAAGACGACAAAATACCTACATCATTGCTTGTGCGGATTCTTATAAGAAATGCGCTGGAGAATGCCAAAAGGGAAGGAAAAGAGGCAAAGCAGACTGCCAAAAATCTAAAATATAAAACTCTTGCAGATGAGAAAGAATCGACAGCAGGCGGATATGGCGCAGTTTCCGGATTTTACGGAATAAGCCCTCGCAAGGCATATATAGATTACGGCAAATTATTCAGCTATTTGGGCAAATTCAAGACAAAAGGCTCTTCTTATTCTGATGCACCGACAGAAGCATTGAACAGCAGCATAGAGTCAAAAAGCTTTGAATTGGTGAGCAGGGAAGCGCTAGATAAAGGAGCAAGGCATGTCAAATATTTTTTTCCAAAAGCTGCGGATTTTTATGCAAATCTCACATCCCTCGTTCCCGCTGCTGGAATGAACTCTGCTGATTGGGAGCAGTTCAAGCTTATGATGTTGCTTGACCCCGTGATGTACGCCCTAAAGTCAAGGACAGCTTAATCTATGCCAGTCTCTTTCCTTAACTTATACAAGACAAACCTGCTTGCGTCTAATTTGCTTGCAGTCCTTTCGCTTTCTGTCATGTATTTTTCTGCTCTGACAAGGCGCTCACCCATTTCACCAACAAGCCTTTTTGCATCTTCGGAAAGAGAGCCGTACATAGCAAGTGTCTTATCAAGCCTGTTGAGCTGAGAATAAGCATAATCCACTTGCTGCATAGCTTGATAGCTTGTAGCTCCCTTCATTAAAGCTACTGGCGGAACCTCTTTTCTTGCAGTCATCTCCAGCCTTTGCTCGTTATCTGCTTCAAATAACCTGGAAATATCAACAGGTCTTCGCTCTGGTGTGATCTCCTCAACAAGCTTTTCTGTCTTTAACTCCTGCATTGATTTCCTGATTAATTCGCCTATTTCAGCAGCTTCTTTCTTGCGCTCTTCCTCAAGCTGCCTTAACTTCCTTATTCTTACCTCTGGAGAAAGTCTGCTAAGCTCGTTTTTGTCGATTGGCATATTATTGAAGAATAATCTAGGTCTTAATTTAAATATGACGATTATAAATTATATAAATCTCTAATTTTGTCGGCAGAATTAGGCAACATTAACTGAATCTTATTTTTCCATAGCCTTGTGGAAGCGTTTTCGGACTATCTCTAACATCCTGATATATCTCCCACACAGGTCGACCTAAGAAGACATCAATATTCTGTGGTAAAAGTTGCCAGCCCGTAAATAGATGATCCATCAACTGTTCATCAGATAATTTCTTCATTTGCTCCATATAAGGCAACAAAATCGGTAGTCCTCCATGATCTAGTACGCGTCTATCATCTTTTGGTAATCTGGGGTTTCCACTAGATATTCTTTGAATTACATCAGAAGGCAAAGTTTCATATCCACCAAGAATTATTACTCTTTGAGCAAATTCTCTTATACCTTGTTCTCCCAAAAATTCATCAATACATCTTTCAGCAAAATACCAATCCGTATCTTGTCGAGGACGTTCCCCAACCCATTGAATGCATTCATAAAAAATCCTTGCTAATTTTTCAGTGGAATATCTTCTAACTTTCTCGAAAGACTCATCTACTAATTTATTTAAAACACTTTCAGCACGCTCGCTGAATCTAGCACTTCTAGTTCGTCTTCTAATTTCGCCTTGCCATTCTACAGCTCTATCAAAATATTCTTGCAAATCCATAATTCATAATGGATGATGTATTTGAACTTATTGTAGAATATTAACTCAAATATAAACTTTTGGTTTCATTATTCCAGCGGCACAGCGCTCCACAAAGTCCAGTCATTGCTTGGAGCATAAGCTCCAAAGATATAATAAGGCGGCTTGTTCTGGCCGAAGAACGAGTATTGTACATCTGCCCATGTCTGCGGGACACCTGCCCCTCTAAATCCCATTCCATAAACTGGTGAGCCAAAGAATTTCCAGGTTTTCATTAAGCCATGAAAGTCGCTTAAGTCAGTTGAAGCATCCGCACCCGGCTCGACTGTTATAGCCTTGTTATAGCCATATTTCTTTACTGTGTTTATGATTTCTCTTACAGGGCTGTTGCCTTGTCCCGGAGCCAGATGATCATCCTGATACCCATAATTATCTGCTAAGTGAACATTTCCAACCATGCCTTCTTTTGCAAGGCTTTCAATTGATTGTATTGCCCACTTATTAAAGTTGGCATCGTTCTGCTCTTTGCTTAATCTTGGGTCGTCCTGCCAGTACTTTCGCCATAAATTTATATGCCCTGTATCAATTGTCGCTTTGAGATGCCTTTCAGCCAATTTTTCAGCTTCTTCTTTGCTCACCCCAATATAGTATGGGTTTGGCTGCTTGTATTTCCCTTCCCTTATTTTCTTCAATACATCTTCTGTCACTTCACCAGGAGCCATGCTTGCGCCGTACTCTATTTCCGGTTGCGTAAGCAACTCTGCCATTCTCTCCCTAGACTTCTTTATTATCCATTTAAGCTCTTCAGGATGCCCTCCGAATCTTTCGGGGAAAATATGCTCGATGGCAACTACAACCGGATTGTTTGGGTCTCTGGTTTTCTGCAGTGCATGCACTCCTGCTTCTGCATAAAGCCTTACTCCATGCTTTTCAAGCCTTTTTATTGGAGTTATTATGTGCTGTTTGGTTTCAAAGGTGTCCATGGCTTGCTGTAATTGTCCTGAAGAAGATGAACGGGCAAATTCCAGATTTGTTCTAGTATCATCAATGGTCTTTTTTATCAGATCTAATGGATGTTTCATTTCAGGAGCGGCAAATCCCCCAGTAGCCCTATAAAGCTCATCATCCTGCCTGAAAATCTTCCATTGCTCTTCTTTGGGCAATGATTTATCCAGTTGCTCATAGTATTTTCTAGCTTCTTCAAGTTTCTCTAAAGCCTTTAGGTTTCTTTCTGTACCCTGTCCATAATAAACAGACCATCCTCTGGAAACACCCTCGTTAGCATCAAGTGTTGCTCTTACAAACGCTTCCTCAGGATACATTTTTTCATAATAGGTCAGATTTCTGCCTTTTTCCTTTTCCAGATACTTGTTGTATTCTTCTGCCTCTTTCCTAAAATCTTCAAATGACTTTAGCCTTATGTTAAACTCTTTTGTGGCTTCATTAAATTCAGGGACTCTTCCTTTTCTTGGATCATATGGATCTATTATCCTTCTCTTTTCATAATCAATATACTCTCCTTTTTTTATTAAGACACTATTGCCGTCCTGATCTGTCCCAGGATAATCATACTTTGCGCGAAGCCATTCAGGATGCGCTACCAGCCTGTTTTTCTGCACAGTCTCTATTTTTGCTGATGTTCTGTCATCCATCAATTCAAAATGCGCTTCTATCTCCTGAGGATGAGCTTGCCTGAACATCAATCTCCCAGTCCTGTCTCTTCCAAGATTTAATCTTCCTGTCTCGTCATCCATATACATATCTGTTATTGGCCTTTCAAATTCTCCTGAATGAATAACAACTGAACCGCCTCCCATATCAGCCTGGAAATCAATTGCCCTTTTAAGCTCAAACATGTCCTGTGTGGCATTGGTTATTGAGAAATTGCCTCTTTCGTCTCTGCCCATCATACCCATAAGCTGGAAAGAAGCGTGTGTAGTGAATTTTACTTCATTAGCCATTGAAAGCTCTCTTATTGCTTGTCTCTGGTCTTCGCCAAGCATTTCTGGTGTTTGCGCGTTTCTGTTGCCCATTCTGTATCCAGGAAACTGGATTTCTATATTGCCAGCGCCCATCCTGATTTTTGAGTAAATGCCAGCAACGTTTGCAGCAGAAATACCCATTGGAACGCTCATTCCTATGTCTTTAACGCCAAGCTCAGCACCATATGGCGGCTTTTCGCCATAAGTTTGGGGATCCATAGCATTAAAGTAATCAACAACAGGATGATGAGAATAATAGCCGGAATTGAATTGCATTTTGACACCTTTTTATTTAATTTATTTTTATTGATAAGGTTATATTTATAGTTAATGTTTTTTTTGGCGTCAAGAATAGACATCATAAGAAAGATTTATATTGATTTATAGTCTACGCGTTAACATGAAATTTATTGATAAAAGAACCATACAGCTTGACAAAGCTGCCAATGATTTGGATAAACTGGTTATTAGATTCATAAAAATACTTAAAAAGCACACTGATTATGTTATTGTCAGCGGTTATGTTGCTATATTACTGGGTAGAAGCAGGACAACCGAAGATGTTGATATCTTTGTAAAAGAGATGGAAAAGGAGAAATTCAGGGAATTTTATGATGATTTGCAAAGCAATGGCTTTTGGTGCTTGAATGGCGAAGACGCTGATGAATTATACAACTATCTGAAAGAGGGGATTGCACTTAGATTTGCTTTGGAAAATCAAACAATCCCTAATTTTGAAGTGAAGTTTGCAAGAAAAATGCTGGACAGAGAATCATTTAATGATGCGCTTACCATAATAACAACTCTTGGCCAAGTAAAAATATCATCTTTAGAGAGGCAGATTGCATTTAAGAAGTATTTCCTAAAGTCAGATAAAGACCTTGAAGATGCAAGCCATATTGAAAAAATATTTAAAGATGGTATAGATAATAAGCGCATTTATGAATACAAGAGAATGATTGAAAATGAAATGGCTAAAACCAGGCAAAGATAACCGGGAAGAAAGGATGAATTTTGTTGAATACTGGGCAGACTACGTAAGAACCCATCCCGACAAAGTCTGGAGCAGGCAGCAAAATATACTGATTAATTCAGTCATAAAGAATACAAAAAATTCAAAATTAACTCCGAAAGAGTATTTAAGCATTAAGAATGAGAAATGTAGCCGTTGAGGTATATTGTTAAAGTATATTTTGTAATTGCGAACAAAGTGAGCACTCAGGGCTTTATGCCCCGCAAGGTGTAAAGTGACTTCGCACTTTTACCAGTTCAACATGTCATGCTGCTTCTTGAAATGGTGGTAGGTGTTCCACATCACTTCTGTTACTAATCCGCTCGGCAATCGCACCAGCTTTGCCTATGATTCGTTGAACAATCTGCTGAACACAATAGGTATCTGGTCCATTCCTAGAACTGATTAACTGGGGCTGCCAAGACAGTATCAGCTTTGACAGCAACAGCAAGCGTGGTAGTTGCAGTCAGTTAAAGTATCGCATCCAAGCGAACAGCATCATCACAATTGAGATCCCTATCATCAGCGCAGCTAACCATGTGACCCACCGCAGCCCTGAAAGGGTTCCTGCCACGTATAGCGCGAGACCGACAAAGTTGATGATTTCCCCCATTCTGTAGGAACTCGTGTTCCATACGTCCCGATTTGCCTTTTGGAAGTCGATGACTGTCATTTTGATACCTTTTTTGTTGGATATTGATTAAATTACACTTAATTCTTAGATCCGTTCGCTTCGCTCACAATATCTTGTGCTCGGCGTTGCTCCGATTGCCACATCGCAACGCCTCGCCTATACATTACACTAAACATTCGTATGCGGGGCACCCATTATCATTAGGAAAGCGCATGGGTTGCCTACCTTTTATTTTTATATTTGTTTGATGAATTATTATTTTAATGAAATTAATTATTTTTATTGAGAAGGTTATATTTATAGTTAATGATTTTACCAGTTCAACATGTCATGCTGCTTCTTGAAATGGTGGTAAGTATTCCACATTACTTTCTTTACCTTGTCTTCTGCGTCTTTCCTTGTAAGCGCCTCTTTCATCAGCTCTGTCTGCGAGCGCTTTTTCTTCAGCTTCTTAGCTTCCTTGCTCCCTTTGAATGAAGTGAATATCTCTGCAAATCCCTTGAATATTGAGACAAAAGGCCCTGAGCTTTTATGCTCTTTTTTTGGCTCCTCCTTTTTTTTCTCTTCAAATTCCTCGCCGGCTTCCTTCAAATATCTTATAAGCTCGTCTCCAAGCGCTTCCATTGCGGCTTTCACAGAGCCGTCTATTACGCCAAGCAGCTGCAGGTCTTCATGTTGCTTCATTTTCTTGTAATTTTCAATTTCATTGTCAGTCCAGCCATAAGCCCTGAAATCTATTTCAACCCTTCCAAGATGCAAAGGCCCTCTTTGGTA
>CAZLGX010000025.1:0-10399 GCA_964559395.1 uncultured Methanosarcinales archaeon | reverse complement strand
TTTGTAGACCATGATAGTGTAGTGGATTGGCCGCTTGTTATCGTAGATGCAGAGGCTGCAAAAGAATCTACTGTTGGCCCGGCAATAGATACTGGATAAAGCTGTGTTTTTGGTATAATTTCTCTGCTCTGGCTTGAGCTTGACCACAAAAGCTTTATGGAAGAGCTTCCACCGTTTTCGTAATATTCCACTTTGATATTATATTTTTGATTTGCAATTAGGCTAATTGCTCCGCTTTTTTCAGTCGATGGATGATCATTCCAATCATCAATCAACAGCTTATCATCCACCCAGAGCCTAACTCCATCATCTGAAACCGTGTAAAATGTATAAGCCTCAGAATATTTTGGCTGAACCTGGCCCAGCCACCTTACAGAAAATGTATCAGGCTCAATTGCAGGATCTGGTGAGCCTGGCTTTGAATCAAAAACAGAGCCTCTGCCCCAATCAAAGATTATTTCAGGATCTATCCTTATAAGTTTTAGGTTAGTGAAATCCTTGTTATCATAGTATTCTCCTTTCAGGCCTATTCCATTTCCTTGAGTAGCGGATGAAGCAACTGCAACGACTGATTCCACTGGATTAGCATTTATTGTATTTCCATCCTTATCTGCCAACAAAACATTGGCAAACTTTAAATCAGAAGACCCAACATTTGCAGAGTTAAAATAAACAGAAGCAATTACGCCATTCCCATTTGCTCCTGAGCCAATTCTTGCAATAACAATGTCTTTTACTAATCCTGGCTGTGAAGTATCTATTGTATCAGTTAAAAACAAAGTCTGTGCGTTTCCCTGCTTTAAGAAATCTCCCTCAACGGTTTTGTCATATGCAAGGACATTTGGATTATAGCTAATGCTTAACTGAACACCGCTTATATCTATAGCACCATCAACAACAATATCCAGTTTTAATTGGATTCCTGGCGCTAATGAAGATGAAGACGCCTGCAGTGTTATAGTTGGCTGACCTTGCACAACCTTACCTGTAACCGTATTTCTTATAGTTCCAGAAGAGTTTGTATATAATACAATTACTAACCCAATAATTATGATACTTAAGGCATAGATTGAATTCTTCGCAATTAACCCTCTTTTAAACATAAAATTAATCTTTATTGTTTTGATTTTTAAATCTATCGATTTTTTAGCTTTATCGCGAAAAAGGGCATGGAGAATGAGTGTCACAAATTGGGGCTTTGTGGCAATCTATTTTCAATATGGAAATCGTCAGATCTTTACTTACTTAGCAACAAACTCTTAAGCAGGAAATTATAGTGCTTTTTATATTCTCAGAAAATCTCGAATTAAGATAACTTTTAAAAATACACTTATCTTACTAGTTACTGGAGGACTCTGCCGGGAAGCTAGCACTCTCCTGTAAGCGCAAACGTGCTTTAGGCGCGGTGAAGCTTGGGAAGCAGCTTAAGTTATTGTAACTTAGTCTTGCTTTTAGTGTCGAAGCTCTGTCCCATAGGACTTGTGCTTTTGAAAATCCGTAAGGTTCGGAAGAAAGCAGCGGTAATCTTAGGCATTGGTGCTTATGGAAAACAGAGTGGAGCTTGAAGCAAGGTAGCTGGTTGCAATGGCTTTTGCCCATTCTTAGGCATGTCCTCCTCCTTTTTAAAATTTGCATGTTGATTTTATGGAATTGATTTACAATAAAATATTCTTGGAGCATAAATCAGAGGGGCATCCCGAAAGGCCAGAACGGCTGCTTGCTTTTGGTGATATTGAACAATCTGAGATTGAGAGTGGCGATAAATATTTGAAATTAATTTATAAAGAAGATTACATTGAAAAAATTAAAAACGCTTCAAAAAGCGAAATGTGGCTGGATTCTGATACCTACACCAACGAAAAAAGCTATGAGGTAGCTTGCTACGCAGTTGGAGCAGCAATAAAAGCAGCAAAAGAAAACAATTTCGCTCTGATCAGACCACCAGGACATCACGCTACTTCAAAAAGAGCAATGGGATTCTGCTTGTTCAACAACACAGCAATTGCATGCAAATGGTTGAATGAAAGAGGAAAAAAAGTTTTGCTTTTAGATGTGGATTCGCACCATGGCAACGGCAGCCAAGATATTTTCTATAATACTGACAAAGTTTTGTATTTATCTATTCATCAATACCCAGCTTACCCTGGCACAGGATGGGTTAACGAAGTTGGCGCAGGTCGAGGAAAATATCACACAATCAACATTCCAGTCCCGCCTTACACATCTGATGATATTTTTGTTAGAATTCTATCAAAAATAATTCCAATTGTTAAGGAGGAACACAAGCCAGATGTAGTGGCAGTTTCTGCTGGATTTGACGGACATAAAGACGATCTACTATTACAGCTGAATTTGACAGTCAACTCATACTATGAGGTTGGAAAATTACTATCACAAAATTTTAAAAATATTTTTGTCTGCCTTGAAGGGGGCTATAATGTTGAGTTTCTGCCACATTGCGTTTCTGCATTTTTATGTGGAATAAACAATCAAAAAATGAATCTTAAATTCAAAGAAATCAATACAACATCAGCAGCAAATGTGCAGAGAGAATTTGAAGCAAGAATGAAAAGTTTAAGATTAAATTTAGATGGTTTTTGGGCTTTTTAAACCCTTATCCTCTTAAAATGATCGAACCCGCTCTCAATATCATGTTTCTTGTTGTTTCTTATTAGTTTTATTCCATATCTTTTATCAACTATCTCGCCGATAACAGAAACATCAAATTTCTTCAACTGGCTTAATTTGTTCTTATCTGCTGTTAACACCAATTCAAAATCTTCTCCGCCATAAAGCGCAAAATCAATGGCATCTTTACCAATTTTCTTTGAATCTGCAATCGTGTCTTTGGAAATTGGCATTTTGTCTGCATAAATTATACCGCCGACTTTTGAAGATTCGCAAATATGCCTGACTTCAGAAGCAACTCCGTCGCTTACATCAATCATTGAATTAATGCCGATTTTTACTAATTTTCTTGACAATTCCAGTCTTGATTTTGGCTCTAGGTGTTTTTTTATTGATTTTCCTTTTTTGTTGTGCCTTAATAATTCTAGACCGGCAGTTGATTTTCCAACATCTCCAGAACAAAAAATCAAGTCACCAACTTTAGCTCTGCTTCTTAACGCTAAAAACTTTTTCTCAACGAATCCAATCATCGCAACATTTATAGCAATCTCATTTGAATGTGTTATGTTGCCACCTACAATATTTATTCTATATTTTTTTGATTTTTGATTTATTCCATCATATAATTTATCAACAAATTCAACATCAATATCAATTGGCAATGCTAATGAAATAATAGCATATTTCGGCAAGCCACCCATTGCTGCTATATCGCTAACGTTCTGTTCTATAGCCAATGCACCAATCTGTTCTGGAGACCAATACTTCAAAGAGAAATGATCATTTTCCAAAATCATGTCTGTTGTAAATAAAAGATAGTTATTCTTATCATATCCCAAAACAGCAGCATCATCTCCGATACCCATAATAACATCTTTAGAAAACAATTTAGTCTTATTCTTAATCCTATCAATTAATGCAAACTCGCCCCCGATGTCTTTAACTTTCATCTTCTATTTTACCCAAACCAGATTAAGAGGATTATTTGACATCTTGACAACCGATTTGCTCCCATTCTTAAAGGCAAACTCTTTTCCCACAGAATCAGCAACAATAACGCCGTCAAGCATCTCCGAATAAATTTTCAATTTTTGCCCTTTTTTCAATATGCCATACTTTAGCTTATAATTTTTAAAAACTCTGCCTTCATAAGGTTCTCTAACAACAAACTGGAAATTCTTTGAATTTAATGACAGCTTCTTGTTAAAGCATGCGCTGGCCCATGCATAGCTTCCAGCAGGCGTTGCTACCAATACACCGCTGCTCTTGTGCCTTTCTTTTTTCTTGTCCAATTCTATTACATATTTAGCGGCATGATAGCCCTTTTTGGCTCCAATATAATACTCATTCAAAGCATAACTGTCAATTTTTTTGTTGTCTATGTACGTTTCAAGCCTCGGCAGCTTTTTTATTTCGAATTTGTTATTTATTATTTTTTTCAATTTGCTTTCAAAATCCTTCCTGCTGCTCTGCATGAAAAATCCTTCCTTGCTTTTTACATCAGCATTTATCCCAAAAATAAGCTGGTGCTTTATGAACTGGGCAGCCCTTAGAAAAGTCCCATCGCCGCCAACAGCCAAGACAAATTTATGGTTATGGAACTTAATCTCATTCAAAAAGTCACGGTTTGCCAAATGATATTTTATTTTGTGCTTTTTTAGTATTTTTTTGACTAGCTGAAGTGTAGCATGATATTCTTTTGTTGTTGGCCTTGTATAAACCACTAAAATGTTGTGTAATTCCATAAGCAGTTTTGAATGAAATGGCGTATTTAAATTTTTGTCTGGCTTTCAAGGTGTTTGATTATGCTTGTCAATGCCTCATTCACAGGGCAATTTATTCCATATCTCCTGCCCAGTTCAACAACAGCGCCGTTCAAGAAATCAATCTCTGTTTTTTTTCCCTTGATCAGGTCCTGCTGCATCGATGATATGTTTTGTGATGATTTAAATTCCTCATTTAGGGTTTTTAAGAAGTCTATGCCAAACTTAATGCCGTCCTTTTCAGCAACTTTGAGGCACTCATCAATAATCAATTTTTTCAACGGATTTAACCTTTCATCACATATGCCTCTATTCTCAATCTTCAAGATTGCAGTCAATGGGTTAAGCACGCAATTAAAAACCAATTTTTTCCACATATCCTGCTTTATGTTGTCTGAAATATAACCATTCAGTCCGCATTTTGAAAAATTTTCTGCAATTTCCCTGCTTTTCGGGCTTTTTTCAATTGAGGTATAGCTATAGCTTTTATAATCCACAATTCCGGGCTTGAGAAAAACAGCGCCAAAGTTTGTTATAGCCCTCAATACAAGGCATTTTCTGCCGATAATCTTTTTTACTATATCCTCGCTGTGCAATCCATTCTGTAGGCATAGTATTATTGTGTCTTTCCTCACCAAATTCTTAATGCTTTTTACTGCATTTTCGCTGTCCTGAACTTTCGTTGTTAATATAACAAGAGTATTTTTTTCTATTTTGCTTATTTTTTCAGCAGTTTTTACTTTGTAAGTCTCTCTTTCAACCCCAATAATCTTCAAGCCATTCCTGTTTATAGCATCAGCATGCTCTTTTCTTGCAATTAGGACTGCATCATTTAATTTGGATAATTTTGCACCGAAAAGGCTGCCGATTGCACCTGCGCCCAACACAATAATTTTCATACAAAATGCGTGTTTCGTGCTGTTTAAAACATTTTTGTTTCGCAAACATTTATATACAATCTTAAAAACTAAATTGATTAGATGAAAAAAGAAGAAATATTAAGGGTGGAAGAGGAAGAGCACAAGGCTTTTCATCGCCGTCTTATCTATGTTTTTATCCTGATAATGCTCGTTTTGTTTGGCGGCGCGGTGATTTACAGCCGTATCGAAGGCTGGCGATATCTTGATGCGCTGTACCTTTCTGCAGCAACAATGACAACAGTAGGCTACGGCGACATAACTCCAAAGACCGATTTGGGAAAACTATTTACCATAGTGTATGTTTTTGTAGGGGTTGGAATTGCCTTATACGGCTTGTCCCTGATGGCTTCCCATTTTGTAGAGGTAAGGGAGGAGTTCTGGCTCGAAAAGATAAAGGGCATAAAAATGAGGCATCCAAGAAGTTGGTGGGAAAAGATAGCCAATTTATTTACTTACAAACCAGACGAGCTTGTAAAGGGCTACGAGCAGTCCGGCAAAAGAAAATAATCATTCAACCAATATTGCAGCTTTTCCCGGCAATGCCTGCTTTGCTTTCGGTTCTTTTGAGCTTTCTGCAGCGACGACTTCAAAATCGCACTTGATTTCTTCCTTGTAAAGCTCAACTGCTTCTCTCATTAATTCCAGTTCTGTTTTCTGGTCAAGCACAAACATAGGAATTCTGGAGCTGCTTTTAACCAATTGCGGGACTAATTTGCTTATTTCAGCCCCATGCTTTTTTAGTTCGGTCTTCATCAGGTTTTTTATTATATGTCCTATCTCTTTTGTTTTTTCAAGCTCTTTTTTCATATTCTCCATAAAGCCGTATTTCCATTTCTCGGATACAAACAATCTTATTTTTTTTGGCTTCTCAATCTTTGAAAGCTTCAATATTGCGTAAATGTCTTTTCTTGTGTTTTCAATCACTTGCTCCATATGCATCATTTTTTTATCTATCCTGCTCTCGTTATATTTTGGCCATTCTGCCACTGAAATGAATCCTTTTTTTCCTATCCTGCTCCATATCTCCTCACAAATAAATGGAGTAAAAGGAGCTAACATTAAAAGCTGGGACTCTATTGATTTGTTCATCAATTTCTTATTTGGATTATTCCTGCAAAGCTTCAAATATTGCCGCATTATTCTTTGCATCTCAAAATATCCAATCTGCAATGCGCTCCTGAACATTGCATCTTCCATGAATTCCGTAGTTGCCTTTATTACCTTATTCAATTGCGATTCCAATAATTCTTCCGCATAATCATGCTTATTTGCGCCTTTCTCATAATTGTTGACGCAGAAGTCGTATAACTGAGACAACCTCTCCATTGACGAGTCAGCAAAATCACCATCCCAGTTTGGATCGCTCATTGCTTCCCCTGCATAGGCTATTGTTAATCTTGCTGCGTCAGGGCTATAGACCTTTATCATTTCTCTTAGCAATATTATGTTGCCCAAGCTCTTGCTCATCTTCTCATCATTTATAGTAACCCAGCCGTTAATCCTCAGCCCATTTGGCCATTTGCTTCTTGGGAAAATAGCAGAATGATTGAACAAAGAAAACGCAATATGGTTCTGTATCAAATCTTTTCCTGAAGTATTGAAATCAAACGGGTACCAGTATTCAAACTCTTGCCTCATCTTACCTATATTGGAAATATTTGGCTTTTTGCCTTTGCCAAGCATCACATAATCAAAAACATTGTCATCTATAAGATTTGGATCTATCTTTTGTATCAGATGCGCAATAGGATAGAATGCGAAATATATTGTGGAATCGCTCAGGCTTTCAATCAGCCATTTATCGTCCCATGGCAATCTTGTTCCAAGCCCTTTTTCCCTTGTGCATGCCCAGTCTTTCAGCCAGTCAATCGCATTATTCAGCTGCTGCCTCGGAATATCTGGATATAACTTTAATTTTTCAAGGGCCTCATGGGCAAGCTTTTTCCATTCCTTGTTTCCATAAGCTATAAACCATTGATCAGAAACTATCTTAACTGTCGAAGGAGTCAAGCATCTGCATATAACTTTGCCAGTCAACTCGTACATTAATTCAGCAGAGCCATTATTCACCATTTCCAGCTTTATCTCTTCTTTGGCTTTTGCAACCTGCATTCCTGAATATTTGCCAGTATTATTTTTCATTTTACCATTAAAGAATTCTTTTTTGTAGAGTTCTTGGGTTGCTTTTTCAAGCAGTTCCTTGTCATTTTGTGATTTTACTCCCATGCTTTTGGCTATTTCTATTGCCGGATGCTCTCCTATACCTTGAATTTCTATCAAGGAAATCGGCTTTATGCCTTTGATTTCTTCAAAATCCAGTCCATATTTTTCACATTCTTCTTGGTTATGCTGCAAATCATTCAAGGCAGCCCAATCAAAAGGCGCATGGCTTGGAACGCTTCTCACAATTCCAGTTGCAATATTAGGGTCGCAGAATTTGGATGGGAGAATCATTAATTTTTTGTTTGTCATAGGCGCTGTGCAATATTTTCCAATCAAATCTTTGCCTTTTATTTTAGATTCAACTCTAATGTTTTTCTCCTGGAACTTTAATTTCTCAGAGCATTCGCTGCTTATTATCCATCTTTCATTGCCAACTTTTGCAATGACATACTCTGTTTCCAGCCCTAGCCACATATTTGTGTCGCCAAAAACAGTTTCCGGCCTTAAAGTTGCCGCTGCAATAAATTTATCCTCAAACTTATACTTTATAATAACAAATTCCTGCGGAGTCTCGCCTTCTCCTTGTGCCCTGTCATGGTCGCCGACAGGCGCATTATCTTTTGGGCACCATACAACTGGAAATTTTCCCTTAATGACATAGTCCTTTTCCTTTAATTTCCTGAACTGCCATTTTATGAATTTGTCATAGTGTGGATTCAATGAAGTGGTTATGTAATTCCTTCTCCAGTCAGTTGAGGTCCCTATCGCTTGAAAATCCTTCTTGAACTCGGGCGCAAAAAACTCAATCCAGTATTCTGGCTTTTCAAATTTCTTAAGTTCCTCTTCTTTTGTTATGCCCATTGAAGCCATTATCTTGAGTTGCTTTGGCTCTCTTTCCCTCACTCTTTCTGCTGCGCTTATTATCGGGCTTCCAGTTGCATGCCAGCCTTGCGGAAACATTACATTAAAGCCGCGCAATCTTTTATAGCGAGCCATTATATCAGCTTGCATTAATGTATAGAAATGCCCTATATGCGGATAAGCATTCACAT
This sequence comes from uncultured Methanosarcinales archaeon, assembly GCA_964559395.1. GTDB lineage: Archaea > Nanobdellota > Nanobdellia > Woesearchaeales > GW2011-AR4. Next base: position 1,873 of record CAZLGX010000025.1, on the reverse strand, counting down.
AAGGATAGGTGAAGTGCGCAAAGAACTTCTTTTTCTTTGGATTGGCATCTGCTTCAAATATTTTGCTTTCTTCCCACTTCTTCTGCCATTTCTTGGCAATTTGGCTTAAATCCACCATATTGGAGAAAGATTTATATGCAATTTTTAAAGATTATGCATGATGCAGCAAAAAACAATAGGAATTCTAGCTATTTTTGGAGCAAGCTTAATGTGGGCTATAGAGCCCATATTTGGGAAACTATCTTATTCAAATTCTGATTTTCTCCATACTTCTGCAATAAGGGCATTTTTTGTTGCTTTGACAGCCTTGATTTACGTGTTCTTTACAAACAAGGGAAACCTGAAAGTAGACAGAGCACAATTTTCAACATTAGTTTATATCGGCATTGTAGGCACAATCTTTGCTGATTTGATATACTTCTATGCGTTCACAAAAATTCCTGTGATAAATGCTGTCCTTATAGGACACATGCAACCTATTTTTATTGTTTTAATTGGATTTTTCATCCTAAAGGAGGATAAATTGACAAAATATGATTATTTTGGCATTCTATTAATGGTGATAGCCGGTTTGCTTGTCACAACAAGGACATTTGAAAATCTATCTATGCTAAAATTAGGCACTTTTGGGGATTTTTTGGTATTATTAGCAACAATTGCTTGGGCAACAACCGCAATAGCAATGAGAAAATATCTAAAGAGCATGAATGCTGGAGTAGTAGCATTTTATAGATTCCTAATAGCCTCTTTACTTTTTGCGATTTACTTGCTATATAAATCTTCAGTAACTATTTCCAATTTGTATCAAATTTTGGTTGGAATTGTTGTAGGCATTGGAACAATCTTATATTATGAAAGCCTTAAGCGTCTAAAGGCAGCGCAAGTCGGTGCATTAGAAATGTCAACGCCGTTTTTCGCTGCAATTTTAAGCTTCTTCGTCCTGGGGGAAGCAACAACAACAATGCAGATTTTTGGCATTGTTTTGCTGTTTGTTGGAGTTTATTTTATATCAAAGCACGAAAGCCAACACTAAAATTCTTTCCTTTTTCTTAAATGCCCAATCAATTTCTCAGAAATAATTACTTTGTTATTGTCAATAACATACCTGAACGGCAGGTTTACAGATTCATTTTCATTTATTTGTATCTCCAGTTCATCAGCAAACTTTAAATCGCTTAATTTCCTGCCGTCAAGTACTCTTTTTGCAGCATAAACCGCAGCATCAGTCGGTATCTGCTTATTTCCAAGATTTCTTTCTCCAAATTTTATTTTTGCAATCTTTAATTCATTAATAATTTCTTCAGTTCTCCTTTTTGCAGGATTATCGCCCAGAATCCCGCCAAATACAAAATAGCTGAATTTATCTCTGTCGTTTGCTGTTAAATGTTTTTTTGAGTATTGCGATAGGACACATATATTTTTGAAATTCAGCTCGGAAATATTTTTGTCATAAACAATTCCAAACTTTTTTAGCCTGCTTTCATCGCTTTTGTTCCTTATATTGGTAAAAATCAAATTATTCTTTCCAACAATTTCAGAAATATGTCGGTATTCTATAAAGCACCATTCATAAAGTTCATGCTCTAAATGCTCTATTACAAATTTCATCATAATAGAAAATAAATATTTTAAATCAAAATTTCTTGAACTGGGCTGCCGTGTCTATCAAATCCACATGCCCTAAAAACATTGCCCTGCAGCAGTATCTTTGCAAGCCCAATTCTTCTAAAACTTTTTTTCTGTCCTCGCCTTTGTTGACTCTTTCAGTGTATTTCTCAAACAAATGCGCCAGGGGTTTGCCGCAAGACATGCATCTGATGGGTATTATCATATTGACTCGTAGAAAATAAGCGTATTTTTAAAGGTTTTGATG
>CAZLGX010000024.1:0-10559 GCA_964559395.1 uncultured Methanosarcinales archaeon | reverse complement strand
TAAAAACCGATAGCTTTTTAAATAGACTTCTGTATTGAAAGGGAAGGGGGTTTGTGATATATTGTTCCTAATATGAGAAAAATATATTTGTTTATTGTAATATTATTTGTGTTAGGTATATCAACAAATTTTGTTTATTCTATTGAAGCATCTGAAGTTGAATGGAATGTATCTTATGGTGGTTACATAGACTTTGACAAAGGAATTTCAATAGAACAGACTTCTGATGGCGGATATATAATTGGTGGAAGGACAGAATTAGGACGTAAAAACAATATATGGCTGTTTAAAGCAGATTCTAAAGGTAACAAGTTATGGAATAGGGTATTTGATGGAATATCTGCGACTGATGTGATTGAGACATCTGATAGCGGATATGCTTTAACTGGTTATTTTACTCCTAATTTATTTAAAACTGATTCTAATGGTAATCTTATAATTAACAAAACATTCACTCGTGACAGATTAATTCCAACTGTAGCTAGATCTATAAAACAAACCTCAGATGGCGGGTTTGTAATAGCAGGCTACCTCCAAGAATATGCAAGATTTCCGGATATTTATGTTGTGAAATTTGATGCCAATGACAATACGCAGTGGAATGTATCAATAAACTATGGTGGAGATTCATTATACGGATCAAATGATGACGCATACGGGGTTGAATTAACATATGATGGTGGTTACTTAATTGTTGGAGGAACAGATTTTAATTCAAGTAACCCCGACGCATTTATTTTGAAGTTAAACTCTAATGGCAATTTGGAATGGAATAGAACATTAAATCCTAGTACTTCCAGAGCAGTGTCAATTGAAAAAACTAGCGATGATGGTTTTATTATATCTGGATTTAGCGGCGGAGAAATTTTCCTTACCAAAATAGACAAGGATGGTAATACTGAATGGCATAAAGAAATAACAAGCGGTACTTCTTATTATGCTCAACAAACTGCCGATGGAGGATATATAATTACAGCTGATGATAGCGATTCAGATAACAGTTTCTTAATAAAAACTGATAAAGATGGAAATATTTTATGGGAAAAAAAGTTTTACGAAGGCGACTATAGAGGTTCGGTTAGCAAAGCTATTCAAACTCGCGATGGGGGTTACGCACTGACAGGCGGTATTTTTACAGGTTTCCATCATGATCTTTGGATTGTCAAGCTAAAACCTGAAAATTTTAGCGATAATACTCCTCCCATTATTAACATTACCAATCCACTAAATAATTCAGTTATTACCGAAAACGTAACTTGGCTAAATGTCACAACAAACAAAAACGCCACATGCCTGTATTCTGAAATAGTTTGCTTAGGATTATCGGACAACAACGAATTTGGTATCTTAAGCGGCGGAGGCGGCGGAAGCTGCGGTGGAACTGCATATCAAAAGATGAATACAACTGGCGGAATAAACCATTCCCAGCAAATTACAAATTTGCATAATGGAAATTATGAATTAAGAGTCAATTGCACTGATGATTTCAACAATTCAAACACCACTTCAGTTAATTTTCTAGTTGCTTTGCCGCAATTTCCTCCAGGTGGTGGAGGCGGTTTTGTCACAATAGAAAGCACTATTCAAACGTTCATACAATCATTCATCGACAAGCATAATAATACCTTTCTTGTCGTAGGAGATGAAGCATCTGCAGAAGATGTAATTGCTATTTCTGACATTATATCCTCATGGCAATTTCAACCAATCGAAGATTGTGGATTTATTGGAGATGAACCTGTGTGTGTTAGAAGAATTGATGTTGGTGCTGCGAAGTTAGCCAGTGAAATTGACGATATTTTTAATACCAATCTAGTAAGTGTCGGAAGACCACATCATAATAGCATTAATAACCTTTTCTTGCCTATCTCATTGTGGCCCCTTGCAGAAAATACAGCTATAATAGCCAGATTTGTGCATAACGAAACTGCAACTTTGGTTATAGCTGGAAATATGGATTCAGATACTAGACAATCTGCTAAAGTAATTGCAGAATTTCGTGATTATAATTTAAATGGTACGTGCTTTGAAGTAAATACTACAAATCAAAATAATTTAACACTTAGTAATTGCAATTTATCAAAATATGGAATTGATACAACACCTCCAGATATAATTATTATTAGCCCAGTAAATGGTTCAACGGTCAAAAAAAATTCTACATGGTTTAATTTCACAACTAATGAATTTGCTTCTTGCCGGTATGAGCGATGCAGCACCAGAATTGTAGGTCCAGGAAGCGGTGGCGAAGGTGGCGGCACCGGATGCGGCGGAAATCTTAATTTAAAATCTAATGGCACTTTGCATTCTTTTTTAATTGAAGGTTTAAGGGATACAGTTAATAACGAAACAATTTATGATTGGTACACTTTAAAAGCAAATTGCGCAGATAATTTTGGAAACTCCAATACAGAATATGTAGATTTTTTTGTTGATTTAACTGAGGAAAATTGCACAACGCCAACAAATGGCATGGTAATTAATGAAGACACAACCCTTTGCCCAGGAAACTATTCCTTACCAAATGGAATAACAATCGGTGCCGATAATGTTGAATTAAATTGTAATGGCGCAAAACTTCAAGGCGAAGGTGGGTATGATGGAGGTCCAAAGGGAATTTCAATTTCAAACAAACAAAATGTTACTATTAAAAATTGTATCATCGATAGCTATTTTTATGGGATTTTAGTGAGTTATAGCCATTATAACAACATCATAAATAACACCTTGATTAACAATGGCATAAGTACTAATGCTGGTGGTTTAAAATTATCTGACAGTTCAAATAATTATCTATACGACAATAAAGCGTATAATAATCTTGATAGCGGCTTTGGTTTAGGTGAAAGTCATAGTAATACTTTCATCAATAACAAAGCTTATAATAACCGAGTTGGCTTTATTTTAGTTTTTGCTAATGAAAATAATTTCTCTATGAATAAAGTTTATAAAAACTCAAATTCAGGTTTTTATCTATATAATAGTCACTATGATTCTTTTAATCAAAACGATATTTATGAAAATAATAGGGGGTTTTATTTTACATACCAATATTCAAGAGCAAGCAATTATAATTCAATCAGAAACAATAATATTTTTAATAATGAAGAAGGCCTTTTCTTAGTAAAATCAGAGTTTAATGATATAGTTGGTAATAATATTTATTCAAATAATGAAGAAGGAATTTACTTGGAAACTTCCAGCAACAATAAAATTTTTAATAACTCAATTCACGATAACGCAGAAATCAATCTTTATCTTGATACAGCTAATGATAATATAGTAAAAAACAATATTTTGTCCTCATCTCCGGGACATGGATTAAGAATATTTAATTCAAACAATAACTTGGTAGAAACTAATTCTGTAACAGATAATAGAGAAGGCATTTATATCCTATCCAGTCCGAATAACAATTTGATCCAATACAATAATATTCATAATAATGCTAATTATGATTTTCATAATAGAGTATCGGAAATTATCTCTGCGAAAAATAATTATTGGGGGACAACTAACATTAATCAAATACAATCAAAAATATTTGATGGTAACGATAATTCAAATTTTGGTATTGTAGATATATGTCCTTTGTTAAATGCTCCTTACCCATTTGGCAGTTCTATATCTTGTGATGGAAGTATTTTACCCCTTAACATTACTGTTATTAGTCCAATCAACGGTACAAGGTCAAAATCAGACTATGTTTGGTTGAATCTAATTACATTTCAGAATTCTGTATGCACATACTCTATGCAGAGCTGCCCACATTCTGAAAATTTAGATACAGACGGAAACTACACATGTATTCAATTAGATCAAACAAATTTATCAAGTACTGGTGGAACAGAGCATTCACAACTGATTGATACTAGTGTCTATAATCATGACTATGGTTATGTATCATATGATCTTTTTGTAAGCTGTTCAAATCTGGCAAATAACTCAAATTCAGCAACGATATCATTCGTAATCGATAAAACTCCTCCGGTAGTCAACATTACTAATCCAATAAACAGTTCAACAATAATAAATATGTCAACTGTGTTAAATGTTACAACTAGTGAAAATTCAGTTTGTTATTTTAATACAAGTGGAAAAAAATGTTTTGGCAAGACTTGCAATATTTTCAAAACTGATTCAGTTAGAATGGGTATCACAGGAGAAAATGAGCATTTACATAATATAGATTATCTATATGATACTTTCGATTACTATTTAAATGTTAATTGTGCTGATGATTTAAATAATTCTGATACCATGTCTATTAATTTTGACGTAGATATGGGACAATCTATTAAAATTAAAGAAATCTCTGATTTTGCTGTGGACACTGATTTCGACGGATATTATAATTTTTTAATAATTGAAATTAATTTAAGTGTTCCGTATAATGGCACATATAATATTGATGCAGATTTATACGATACTCTAAACTTTAGACACAGTCCATTTAATGGGATTGATATAAATCTTCTTGCTGGTGAGAATACTGTATATCTGAATTTTAGTGGAATACAATTATATAGAAAGCATTCGAATGGACCATATGGGCTTGAAAACTTACAAGTTGAGAACGATGCTTTTGGTCTAAACTACATACAGCCAGCTTTTGGTAGAAGCTTCTATAATACTTCGAATTACAGCTATACAGATTTCCAGCCTCCATTTGCAACATTTACTGGTTACTTTCGGGACTATGGTTATGATGAGGATGGGGATGGGCTCTATAATAACTTAGTTTTTGAAGTTGGAATTAATGTTACAAGATCACAAGAATATGATATTAACTACTTAATAATTTATCCTGATTCAAATTGGTTTAGTTTCAATAAAAAGTTTGACTTAACCAAAGACATTAACATTATTAATTTGACTTTAAGTGGAACTGACATATACGACAAAAAATTAAATGGTCAATATTCAATAAGAGAAATTTATATTAGAGTGCCTGCTTATGGCATACTTGACAAATTAGAAAATGCCCGTGTCACTAAGCCTTATAGCTATACACAATTTCAGTCATTCGTCAATTTTTCCACTATAGGTTCAACTATTCGAACATTTATGTATTATAATAAGTCTTTTTACATTGTTGTAGGTGCTAATGGATCTGCGGAAGATGTCATTTCTGCTGCCAATATAGCAGCTGGTTTTCAATATAACATAAGTGGTAATCATCCCAATAACACTAACTACATGATTAATCCGGCTAAATTGGACATTGAAGTAAATGATACATATGATGGAAATTTAATAAGCATTGGAATGCCACATCATAACAAAATAACAAATTCTATTTTGCCTTCTACATTATGGCCTCTTAAAATAAATACAGCGATAATAAATTTGTTTAAGCATAGTGATACTGTTACATTAATCATAACTGGAAATAAAGATTCCGATACAAGAAAAGCTTCTGAATTAATTTCAAACTTTTATAATTATGATTTAAATGATACTTGTTTTGAAATCAATACAAAAAATGCCGATAGTTTAATACCAACTAAATGTGACCTTTCAAAATTTCCTAATGAGGATATGGATGATGATGGAATTAATAATACTTTAGATTTCGTAATAGGTGACGAAAACAACATAAAAACAAATATGCCAAATATAAGTGTAAATATAAATGGTTCTGGAAACTTTTCAAGATATATTGAAGGGAAAAATGAAGTCAAATTTTATCAAAATAATAAGATACTTTTGGAGTTTGAATACACATTTTCGAATTCATCATTATTGGACTTCACGACTTTATCTATAATAAATGTATCTAACTCAACTAATGGCGGTATTATTGTATATGGCATAAATTTATCTGAAAACATTAAAAAGATAGTATATGTGGATAGAGTTAACCATGAAATAAATGGTTTGTGTATCAAAGATGAAGAAATAATGCAGATTTATGAAATAACTGATTCATGTAATAGCAGTAATGAGTACAAAGTAGAATGTGATGGAACTATACAAGATGGATATGCATGTACTTATAATTCATTAGATAATTCATACAGAGTAACGGGAATTTCACATTCTGGTATAATACAACTATCATATGATAAACCTTCAGATGGTGGATCTTCAGATGGAGGAAACTCTGGCGGCGGGGGTGGAGGAGGAGGTGGAGGCGGTGGCGGTGCAGGACTATTCTACGTCTGCAACATGGATTGGCAATGCTCATCTTGGACAGAATGCAACGATGGCTGGCAGACCAGAGAATGCAATTTTGTCAAAGTAGCGCAACATGTTCAGCAAGAGCCTTGCCAAGAGCAGTCAAAAATACCCGAAACAAGCAAAAGATGCGAAACAAAGCAGTCATCTTCGACAAACGCTTCTATAAAAAGCATCAGAACCACAGAACAACAACCAGCACAAAACACTTCAAACGCAGACACAAATGACAATCCAAACTCAATAACTGGAGGGGTTGTGGCAGATTTTACGTCAAAATTCAATGTGATGACCTTAGTAACCTTAGCAATAATTTCCGTAGCAGTAATAATATTTTACAAAAAATTTAGAAAAAGAAAATGACGGGCTCAGCATACACCAAATTAGTATTTTTTATTTTTATAGCTGTTATTCTCATTTACGGGTGCGATAAAGACGATACTGAAGTTCGATCGGATTTAATCACTGGCAAAATTGTTGAGACACCAGAGCCTGATATTGAGGAAACTGTTAAAGAAGGGCCAAAAAAAGAAGCTCCGAGAAAAATTGAAAGCGAAGCCAAGATTCAATCCAATGAATATTATGATGCAGAGCAGTTGATATCCGAATTGAAAACAATTTTAAACGCGCCATATTATAATTTCACTAGAGATAAAACAGAGCCAAGCTACATTAAATCAAGTGATTTGAATTATTATGTTATACACACGACAAGCGATGAGCATATAGAAACTTTTGGAGAATTCTGCAATTATTATTGCGGCCGCAACTGGGATGGATTCAAGTTTTATCTCAACATGAGCGAGTTTGATGCCTATATCCCTCTCCAACAGAAAAGCAATTTCTCGTCAGAATCCAAATACCAAGACTATATACTTAACAGGGCACTTGCGAATTATACACGAAAAGAAAGGATTTATGAGCTTGAAAATGGCAAAGTTCTTGAATATAAGTTCTGGTTTTTAGAACAAGATGAACATGGAAACTTTGAGAGCAACCTGATGCCTTACCTACTAATTTATAAAATATACTGCTCTCCAAACATAACTGTTTTCATAAGGCCTAAATGGGAAAGATTTTCAGTATGGTATCCTGGCAAGATTACAGAGACTATTGTTAATTGGGAGCTGGAAGACGATAGAGTTCGTGAAGAATTATTGAATAAATCCAACGAAATATTAGAAGTTTGCCCAGTTGATAAGAAATTTTTTGATATTTCAGATTTTGAGCCGTATTTTGAATCAGAATTGCGGGCATATTACTGGAAGACATATTACAATTACTTTTTTAATTTGACTAGCGGGATGGATATAAGCGTGCAAAACAAAAGCAAAAGTGATAATAAGATATACCTCTTGAAAGAAGTCAATGTATCTTTTGTGAACAAGGATGAATATTCACTTTATGATATCAAGCTAAGGATTATTGTAATTTCTGACGGTAAAAAGGAAGAAACTTATTATGAAGGCGAAAGCATACTTGGTGTACTGGAGCCTGGAAAAAGCATCAGCAGAAGCATCAGCAAAAAAGAGATAGAATTCTTAGATAATATAACTATTATATCATCCCTATACACTGATGAGGGGAAAGCCGACATAAGGCCGCTTGAAATGACATTTGCTGTGAAAAACAACAGCTTGCAGAGAATTAATTAGGAAATCTTGCACACAAAATCTTTATAAATCCATATACCTGACTAGAGATATGAAACTCAACAAGAATTATATTCAAACCTTAATCTTCATAATAGTCTATCTCTTCGCCATTTATTTCTGGACTCAGCCATTGCAGGAGAGAGGAATTCCTTATGGCGAGTATGATGCAATGTCGCATTTTGAAGTTGCGGATTACATGGCCTACAATGACAAGTCATTCAACAAACTACCAGCTTACATTGACTTAAGGTATGGAAACGACAACAAATACAAACCACATACTTTATGGTATCCTCCGACTTTTCACAGCTCTTTGGGAGTTGCTGAATCAATTGGAGGAGAAAGAATAGTTCCGGTATTTTTGATGAACACTATACTGGCTACTTTTATTATAATTACAGTTTATTTTGTGATTAACTCATTATTTGGATTTCTGCCAGGTATATTATCGGCTTTGTTGCTTATTTTCTCTCCAAGAGACTTCATGCCTTTTCTCTGGGGGCAATGGCCAGAAAGATTTGCATATGCTTTTGTTCCATTAATTTTATACTTTTTTTACAAATATTTCACAAGCTATTCAAAAGAAGAAAAAAAGCCAGTTTATCTTTATGTAACATCTTTGCTTCTTGGAATCAATATTCTTATACACCCTCTTGCCTTTTTCCATTCAGCAGTTGCACTGGCAATTCTGTATATTTTGCTTTTAATAAAGCAAAAGAAAATTGTATTTAATCTGAAGCACATTTCAATTTCAATAGTTATCTTTGCTGTGCTGTTCATGATGTTCCCATACCAGACTTTAAACATATTCGCGCAATTCTCAAGAGAATCTGGAAATGAAAATGCAGACTCATCTTCTCCTTTATCACGGATTTTTCAATGGTCCTTAAATTCAAATGATTATGCAGGCAGCGTTCCAGCAAACTACTTCTCATTTAGAGAGATGCATGGATTGTGGACTTTGCCTCTTCTGCTGCTCGGAATAGCATTCCTGTTGTGGCGAAGGGAAGAAAGGGACATATTCCTGTTGGCATGGCTTATTGGCATGTACCTTGTATTGCATAGGGACTGGATAGGAAAAGCAACCTTTTTGCACAGGTCGTTGTCAGCATCTGCGCATATATTCGCGCCGTTGACTGCGATAGGCGCCATTTACCTTGCATCTGCGATAAAACTTCCTTCAAATTTTAATAAATACCTCAAATACGGCATTGCCGGGTTATTCGTATTTCTTGTTTTTACCGTCAACATGACTTATGCATCAAAAATGCTCAATAAGGACACTTACAATGATTTTCTTTCAACTCTGAGCAAAGAACAATACCAAGCTGCAGAATGGATTCTTAAGAATGTTCCTTCAGATTATAATGTTTCAGTTATTGGAATCCCGCATCAGCAAAATCTATTATCAGCAACAGCCAAGAAAATAAGATGGAGCGCAGCAGTATCGCAGCATGTAAGCAGGTTTTATCTTTTGGTGGAAGACAAGGAAGAGGCAGAAAGACGATTAAAAAACGACTATGTAATGCTTGACTACACAATGCTAGGGCCTATAGGCGACAAGGATACGTTTAACAAAATGCAGGAAATGGAAAAGAATGTCTTAGCAAATCACACTTTGCTCTATAATCAAAACAACATTAGGGTGTATAAGCTTGAAGCTAAATAATGAGTCAAAGGAATTATTTGTATTTTTGGCAATAATAGCTGTAATAGTGGGAATTTTTTTAACATTCTATTTTAGATTAACAGGATTGAAAGTTTTTATTGGAGTAATCATGGCATCATTGCCGTTTTATATATCTTTAAACACATTTGGACTTTCTGAAGGGGAGAAATTCATATTGGCATTAATATTTGGGCTTACTTTATTCCCATCTTTTGTATATTTACTAGGTTTTTTCGTATCTTTCAGAATGTCGATCGCAATTGTTTTTGTTGTACTTACTGCAATTTCAGTTTTATGGAGCTATACTAAATCTAGGAAGAATCGCAGACTTCTTATCAACATAAAATAAATATTTCCAAAACATGGCTACCTAGAAGTATTAACAAATTCTCTTCTCTGAAACATCACATAGTGAGTATCTTGGTTGTATGCGGAGTCATTGTTTGCACATGCTACCTTGTAGAGATTAGGTATATCTTTTCCAAGTACAGCTAAATCCACTTTTCCACGTAATTCACCTATCCTATGTGGTAATGAATCTGCTGGCGTCGGCCAACCTATAATTTGATATTCAAGTCCTATTAATCGTTCAAGTTCGGTGACTCCCATGGCTTGTTGTACATTCATAATTTTACTCAAACAAACGATTATATATATATTTTTCGATAAAAAAACTAAAAAGTTTCTAATTTCCTTTTATATTCGCAAGACCACCGACCAAGCTAATTAAAATCGGCAACAAATACCCATGATATTTTATATTCAAACCCATCAATCCAATATAATAGCTGAATATGCCGATTATTGCTGCTGAAATCAATATTCCAACTATTAGTCTTTCCGCAAACTCAAGGTTTTCTCTCCAGTAAAGCATTGCAAAATACCCTGGAATTACAAAAAGCCAGAATAATGATGCAATAATTTTCATCAGCACAATAAAGCTTTCTTTGAAGTATATTATTTTAAATATAATCAAGGCTGCTGCAAACAATATTCCAATATATTTCGATTCCTCTTTTATCGAATTAAAAATTTCTTTGTTCAATGCAATCAGC
>CAZLGX010000023.1:0-10617 GCA_964559395.1 uncultured Methanosarcinales archaeon | reverse complement strand
TATATTTAGAATTACAAATTTCCCTCTTTCTCACGCAAACACCTCCAAATTTTTTTATTAGTTATTATAATAAAGTAATAACAATCTTTATCTTTTTTAAAGTAGTATATCCATTTTTTAATTATGTAGTAACTTCTTTATAAATATTTATGGAATTGAAAATATAAAAATAATTCATCATGTTAGAAACTATATAATCAAAACTAACTGCCAATAAGAAAATTTTTTATAACTTTCGCTTTTTCGCCTGATAATGTACAAAGAGGTGGCTTTGTTTTTTATGTTAGTAATATTAATCCCTATAGCTAATGCCATATCGATTAAAGAATTAATAGCAAGGTACAGTTTTTCTGCATCTTCGCCTGAAGTTAATATTATAAATTACACGGATTTTATGATTGATAAAAATAATAATGGCATAAATGACACTTTGATTATTGAAGTCACGACAAACAGCATAAGCGGGCAGTTTGTTTTTGTAATAAACCTGTTTGACCAGTATATTATAACCAACCAAACAAATGAAACGCTAAGCGAAGGTACAAATAAACTAAACTTAACTTTCAATTCCAATCTTTTAACCCAGCGTGAATTCAATTATTCAATAAAAGTTTACAATTCAACTAACAATTTGAAATACAGAAAAGACAAAATACCCACTGCAATTTATCCAAGATATGAGCAAGGTTTTGAAATTTCAGGCACAAATGACTATAGGGATGAAAATTCATTAATAGTGAACATCACTTTGAACTCTTCAATTAACGGAACATTTGAAACAACCTTGTTTTTGCATTACAATAACTCGGTTGCTTTCATCAAAGAAAATAAATCTGTGGCAGATTCTTTGCAGGATTTAATATACAGGTTTGACAACGAAACCATTAAAAAAACTCATTACGAAGGCAGCTTTAATATATCTTTAAGAATTGGCAATAAAATTTTTAAATCAGGTCCAACGCAATTTTATGATTTCAAGGAATTTGCTGCATCACCATATATCTTTAATTTTGACGACGAGGGAATTGATACGGATGGCGATAATAAATATAACCTCCTTAAGATAACCGCTGATGCCGAGATTTTTCGGGATAATTATTATTCAATTGTCCTATCATTGTACGACTTGTTTGGCAGCATTATAGAAATCAGGAATGAAAGTCTATTTTTGAATGCCGGCCATGATATTTTATCCTTTAATTTTAATGGCTCCAGGATGCACAATAAGAAATTAAACGGGCCTTTTGTTATTAAACACCTCAAGCTTTACGAAAACAATACATTAATTGACGGAATTAACGAAGCTTATGTTACCAAAAACTACAATTTTGACGATTTTGACAACCCGAATTTGCCGGACTTAAAACCCTTTATTTCTGTTTCAGATGAATTTCATTACGGAATAAACAATATAACAATAAATGTTTCTTTTAGGAATATAGGAAACAAGCACGCATTCAATGTTCAAACAGAATTTTTTGACAATAATAGCTTATCCAAATCAAACAATGCTAATATCCTACATATAAACTCAAAAATTTTCAGCCAGATTAATATGACAAACTTTTCTGATTTTGAGGTAACAGCAATTGCTGACCTGGCGAATTTTGTAGAGGAATCTGACGAAACAAACAATGGGGAAAGATTAGCAATAAAATTAAACCATAAGCCGGAATTAGATGGCCAAGCAGATATAATAGTGAACGCGACAGGCAGGATAATAATAAACCTGTCAGCCTTTGATATTGATGAAGATAACCTATCTTTTTTTGTAAATCTGTCAAGATTTTCGAAAAATAAGGATTTGTTTGAATGGAACACTACATTAAATGACAGCGGTGAATATACATTAACGGCAACAGCATCTGACGGATTTCTGAACGACTCTGAAATTTTCAGAATTACAATACTAAACATCACCCAGGACGCTATTGACAATGATTTGGACAACGATGGAGTGCCTGACGATGTTGACAGACTGATAGGCGATAAAAATTTTGTCAATACTTCAACCTTAAACCTCACAATAAGCGTCAATGGCTCAACTAATCTCTCAAAATTATTCAATCAAAGCCTTAAGGTAAAATTTCTTGACAATGATTTCAATATACTTGAGTTTGATTTTGATTTTTCAAATTATATTTTGAATTTAACAAATTTGACTATAAACAAGCAAATGCCAAAGCAAAAAGGCTCGTTGCTTGTTAAAGGGCTAAGGATGCCAAATGGCGCAACAAAAACAGCCTATGTTGACAGAATAAACAAAAAAAAGAATGATGTTTGCGTAAAGGACCTGGAAATTTCTTCCATAAATAAGATAAGCAAAAAATGCAATAAGAAAAACGAATTTAAGGTGAAATGCAGTTCTAAAAAATCTTCCAAACCAAAAATGCCTTACAGATGCGCTTATAACTCAACTACCAATAAATTCAAGGTTGAAGGCTTAATTCATTCTGGAATAGTTCAGGTATAGGTATAGACAATTGCGTTGATTTATTATATTTTCACGCAATTGTCTATCTCGTAAATTGCGGCTATTTGTCAAAAATTCCAAGTTACGAATATATAATGGAATTTTTGAGCATGCTCGGAAATCGTAATAAATTCCGTAAAATTTGCGATTTCCGACATATTAAACTAATTACCGCAATTTACGATATTTACAATTCTATAGCGGAAGACATAATTATTTATACAAAATTGTTATGTCTTCCTGATATAGTAGATGACTATATATTGTACTAAAATTTACGTCATCTACTATAGGTAATATATTTTAAACCAAAGCTTTTATAAATTTCTGTGTCTTGTCATATATAGCAATTTATTTATTTATTTTTATTTTCAATATCGAAAATAACCCCGTTATTTTCGGGATTAAAAATTTGTCAAAGCTTTAATATATAGTGGCGGAAGTAAATAATTGACCATCAATAATCCGCCACTATATTTGTCGGAAACAACTATTTACAATCAATTATTTGTGTCCGATATTATAGAAGATTATTAACAAAATGATAACCTACTCAGAAAAACCATACAAGCAGGAACAAATAAGGCACATACTAAATCCTATTGTAAACAAATGGTTTTTCACAAGATTCGAGGAATTCTCGCTGCCGCAGCTATGTGGTGTTATGGAGATTCATTCAAGAAATAATATTTTAGTCAGCGCTCCTACAGGCGCAACAAAGACTTTGACAGCCTTCTTATCCATTTTGAACGAATTAATCGATTCAAGCGAAAAGGGGATTTTAGAGAACAGGGTTTATTGCGTTTATGTAAGCCCGCTGAAAGCTTTAAGCAACGATATACATGTTAATTTAGTCGAGCCGCTAAAAGAGATGGAAAAGATTGCGGGAAAAGAACTAAACATAAGAGTTGCAGTCAGGACTGGAGATACATCAACGTCAGAAAGGGCAAAGATGCTGAAACATCCGCCGCATATCCTAATCACGACACCAGAAAGCTTGGCGATTATGCTTTCCTCGATAAAATTCAAGGAATTATTGAAAAACGTGGAATGGTTCATAGCTGATGAGGTCCATGCGCTGGCAGAAAACAAGAGGGGCGTGCATTTGTCATTGTCAATGGAAAGGCTGAATAGGATTTCTCCGTCAATGACTAGGATTGGGCTGAGCGCGACAATTGCGCCGCTCGAAGAGGTCGCAAAATTTCTTGTCGGATATGAAAATGGCATATTGAGAAGCTGCAAAATTGTGGATGTCCAATTCATAAAAAACATGGACTTAAAAGTCCTGTCTCCGGTCCCGGATTTAGCCGGCGAGGAGCACGCAATAATGCACAATTCCATGTACACTTTAATTGATGATTTGGTGCAAGAGCACAGGACAACTTTGATTTTCACAAACACAAGATCTGCTACAGAAAGGGTTGTTCACCATCTCAAGGAAAAATTTCCGAAAAAATACACAGAGAATATTGGAGCACATCACGGCTCGTTGTCAAAAACGCTGAGGCACAGCATTGAAAACAGGCTAAGAAAAGGCGAGCTAAAAGTTATTGTATCAAGCACGTCTTTGGAGCTCGGCATAGACATCGGCTATATTGACCTGGTAATCTGCCTTGGCTCGCCAAAGTCAATAGCGAGGTTCCTGCAGAGAGCAGGCAGATCCGGGCATAAGTTTCATGATGCTGTCAAGGCAAGGATAATTGTCCTGGACAGGGATGATTTAGTGGAGTGTGCTGTTTTGCTTAAAGCATCTGTCGAGAAAAAAATAGATAGAATACATATACCCAAGGTTTGCCTTGATGTGCTAGCTCAGCAGATTCATGGGATTTCTCTTGAGCAGAAATGGAATATTTCTGAATTATTTAATCTGATAAAACAGAGCTATTGCTATCATGACTTAGGATGGAAAGAGTTTATTGAGGTTGTTGAATATCTTTCAGGAAAATATGCTTCCTTGGAAGATAGAAGCATTTACGCAAAATTATGGTACGATGAGGAAACAGGCGAGCTTGGAAGAAAAGGGAAAATGTCAAGAGTCATATATATGACAAACATAGGCACTATACCAGAAGAATCCCATGTAATTGTAAAAGTTGGTGAGCAGGTAATTGGCACAATAGATGAAGGCTTTCTTGAAAGATTGAGAAAGGGTGATGTTTTTGTTTTAGGTGGCGAGAAATACGAGTTCTCGCACGCGAAAGGAATGGTTGCTTACGCAAATGCATCGGTTTACAGACCGCCTACAATACCATCGTGGTTTTCCGAGATGCTGCCGTTAAGCTTTGACCTGGCTCTGGAGATAGGCAGATTCAGGAAGCTGATGAATGAATTGTTTTGCGCAAACAAGCCAAAAAAGGAAATTTTGGATTTCATTAACAATTATTTGTATGTTGACAAAAATGCTGCGGAATCCATCTATGATTATTTTTATGAGCAGTTCAATTATGCCGGAATCCCTTCTCACTCAAGAATCATAATAGAGCATTACAGCGATGACAAAGGCAAAAGGAAATATTATATTTTCCATACGCTGTATGGGAGAAGAGTGAATGATTGCTTGTCCAGGGCTATTGCTTTTGCAATTGCAAGAAGCCAGCACAGGGATGCTGAAATCGGAATAAATGACAATGGCTTTTATGTCGCTTCCGACAAGAATGTGAATGTTATGCAGGCATTAAACTTGATTAAATCCAAAGAGTTAAGAAAAGTCATGGAAATGGCAATTGACCATACTGAGATTTTGCGTCGTAGATTTAGGCATTGTGCAGCAAGGGCAATGATGATTCTAAGAAGCTATAGGGGGCATCAAAAAAGGGTTGGAAGGCAGCAGGTAAGCTCGATGATATTACTGAATGCTGTAAAAAGAATAAATCCTGATTTTTGCATTTTAAAGGAGGCAAGAAGGGAGGTTTTGGAAGATTTGATGGATATAGAGAATGCAACAAAGGTTATTGAAGGCATAGAGCAGAAAAATATTTTACTGAAAGAAATAAAAACTAATTTGCCGTCGCCCTTTGCATTCAATCTAATAGTGCAGGGCTTCACTGACATAATGAAGATCGAGGATAAGGTGGAGTTTGTGAGAAGAATGCACCAGCAGATAATGGCGAAGATTAGTCTAAACAAGCAAGTATAATTAATTTCTTATCAATTTTGAAAAGGTATAACAATAAATTTTTAAACACTCTAATTTTGAAATTCCATTAATGAATAAATTAAAAACTAATAAAAAATTAGAAGCAATGTATGAAGATTGGTTAAAGAAGATGATTAAAAAGCTTTACGGCAAAAAATGCAAAGATTATGTAAAAGAGTGCGGATGCTGCCAAGCATGGAATGTTTACGAAACAATCATTGATGGAAATAGGGGGAGATTATAAATATAGCGTTAAAAATGATACTCGGCATAACTGGCTCAATCGGCTCAGGAAAAACAGCAGCCGCGAAAATATTTTCTAGATACCACTACAGCAGAATTGATGCTGATGAAATCGGGCATGGGCTATTAAAATCAGATAAAACAATAAAAAATAAATTGGTAAAAATTTTTGGAAACGGTATCCTGGACAAAAATAAAAATATTGACAGGAAAAAATTGGGCAGCATTGTGTTTAACGATAATAAAAAATTAAAAAAACTAAATTCCATGATGCATCCATTGATAATAGATGAAATAAAAAATCAAATTAAAAAATTACGGAAAAAATGCGGAGACAATGCAAAAATAATAATTGACGCGCCTCTCTTGCTTGAGATTGGCGCAGATAAATTAGTCAATAAAGTCGTAGTTATGAAAGCGTTCCATGAAAATGTAATTGCCAGAAACAAGCATTTTTCCATGGAACAATTGGAAAAAATCTCGATGACCCAAATGCCTCTAGTTGAAAAGCTGAAAAAAGCAGATTTTATGATTGATAATACAAAAGACCTGAAACATTTGAAAAAGCAGGTCAAGGAAATAGTCTATAAATTGAATCAATAAAATTTATATAGATTGTAAAAATTCAGGACACATATGAAAACCGCAGTCTATCCTGGAACATTTGATCCTGTAACTTATGGCCATATCGACATAATTCAGAGAGCCTTGAAAATTTTTGACAAGCTGTATATTGTCGTTGCAGACAATCCACAAAAGGAGTCTACTTTTACAAAAAAGGAAAGGGTTGATATGCTTAAGTTAGCTTTGAAGGGCAATAACCAAAGGCTTGAAATTGAATATTATGATGGACTGCTTCTCAAGTACGTTAAAAATAAAAAATCTCATGTTATTGTTAGGGGTCTGAGAGCAATTTCGGACTTTGAGTTTGAATTTTCCCGGGCATTACTAAACAGAGAGCTGGAAAAAGACATCGATACAATATTTATCATGACAAAAGATGATTATGCTTTTTTGAGCTCCAGCATTGTAAAAGAGATAGCAATGTTTGATGGATCTGTAAGGGGGTTTGTGCCAGAGGTTGTTGAGAAGAAATTAAGGGAAAAGTTTAGGAAATGATTAAATCTCAGATATTAAAAGCGACAGAAAGTGATGTAAAATATGAAGATAGTTATATTTACTCTCGTTTTTATTTAATTCGTAAGACTTCTTTTTGAAGATAATCATACACTTTTTCAGGTTCATTAACATAAGGAATTGACACCGACGTGAAGTGTGAGCCAGCTGTTAGCAAACCTATGGTACCAGTGTTAAAAAATCTGTCCCATATTGATTTTGTCATAGTAATATCTGTCACTTTAGAGTATGGCGTTGTTTGTCTAGAAATATTCATCCAGCCCTCAAAATATTCCACCCTATCACTATAAAACCTGTATTCCCTATTTCTAAGATTCATATAGAAAATAAAGGGCGAGATTCCAATCGTGAGCACCAAGAAAACCAAAAATATAGTCCAATAAGCGGCTATTGATAATTTAAGTTGTTCAACCAATAGGTAATAACCAATCAGAAAATAATATACGAAGCCTATAATTGCTGCAAAAATAATAGAATTAATCAACTTAGGTATTAATGCATTTTTAATATTTGGTTTTAAAACGAATGAAAATTTACCTTTTGAATCCATTCAACTGAAATCGATAAATATCTATATAAATTTTATGTTTTCGCCGAAGTAAGATTTTGAAACATATCTGGATATGATTTTATGAGCGATAATAAGAAAAACAAAAATCCCAATAAAAATAATCCAATTAGTATTAAGGGTATTACATACATCAAAATTGATTTTGTTTTAGAAATATTATGTATTTTTTGAGTTCCAAGGATAAGAAGAATTAAATCGTAAATCCAGGTGAAAAAGCTAAAAAAGGGTATCCAGCCAAAAATAAACGCTGGCGTTCTCGAGTATACATACACCTGATAGGTTTTTGAATAACTGGCTTTACCTCCGAAAATTAGAATCCATACATGCAATATACCTGCAAATATAAAACTGCCCAACAATCTGACTGTGTACCCAAGAAAAGTTATTGATATTAAACTATATGATGTATATTTTGGTTTGGGAAAAGAAAAACCATAAATCTTTGCTATTAAATCATAATAATAGTCCTGGAAAAATTGTCCGATAATCAATCCCATGACAGCACTAAAAAGGGAAAGAACAAGTAGATAAGTAAAAGCTGATTTAATGCCTATTTCTTGTTTTAAACTATCAAAAAAAATTAATGGATCTAATAGAACTCTTTTGATTTTAGCAGGAATATTATTAAAATCCATTATTAAGCAATTACATATAGAATTTATAAATTTTTCTAAAAACGAGGCTGCAAACTTCAATTTTTAGCCAAATGTTTTAAAAATAAAACAATTCTCACTCATAAAACTTGCTCAAATCCTATATCTCTATCCCTTTCTTAACAGCCTCTCTTACTATTGTTATTTGTTTTTTTAGTTTGTTAAACTCTTCTGGAGTATAGCATAAAAAATCTACTGGATAATTTAAATTCCAGTAATCATACATTTTCGCACCTCTTTTAAAAAAGTTTAATCTTCTAAATTTTGGGCTTACAATAATTAAGTCTATATCGCTATCCTGATGAAATCTGCCACTAGATCTGGAACCAAAGAAAATTATTTTATTTATGCGGATATCTTTACGTACAGTATTTTTGAATTCTTTCAACTGCTTCACAATTGTTCTTCTACCCATTTTAAAATCTCTTTACTTACTGATAAGAAGTTTTTAACGATTTTATTTAAATTTTTTACTTCTTGTACATCTGGATATCTTGCGTAAGTATAACTTAAGGTTAATTCTTTAGCGCCATCTAATAAATTAGAAGGTAATCCAACATTTTTTCCTAATTCAACAAGGTCATGAATCTTTCTTATTTTGCCGCTTTTTTGTAGCAGTAAAGACTTTAAAGCCTTTTCTGAACTTTGTTGACAAAGAAAAGCACATACGTCATATTTTTTGCCTTTAAAATTATATTTGGCACTATCCAAGTCCTGTTTCGATTTTTTAAACCATCTTTTAACTTCTTCTTTCATTAAATAAATTAGATAAGTTTATATTTATAAATCTATCTTAGAAAAGTTTTTTAGTTTACTGATAAAACTTGCTCAAATCCTCTTCATGCATCCTTCTTCTTGGCTCTTTTTCCAAAATTATCCTCTGCTTTACGAGCCGTGCTATGCAGCCGGCAATCAAATTCCTCATTTTTGCAGAAGCTACTGTGGTGTATTTCTCTACAAGCTCCTTGTTCTTTTCAAACTCAGGAGTAAATTCCTTGCTATGCTCTTTTACGAGCTTATGGGCAATGCCTTTGACAAGAGTTGTTTTTATTCTTCCCATGATTACTCCAGCTTTGTCTGATCAAATGGCTTTACAGAAAGTTCCTTCTTCAGGGTGCCTGGCAATGGCCTTTTGACAGATATTGGTATCAAACCATGCTTGAACTCGATTTTTGCTATCTCTACGGGATTAAAATTCAGCTTACTAAGCTCCTCATCCGTTAGCTTAACCGTAAAAGGTGCGCCCATAGAAATCTGCAAAGCCCTTGCGCCTATGATTCTAGCCTGCTCGTATTTAGTGTATTCTTCCATTTTTACAATTTACAAGTCGTTATCGCCGCTGTCGTCTTCGTCGCCATCATCTTCGTCAAAAAAATTTACCATATGCTTCACCCCCTTAAAGCACTTCATCATCATTATCAACAACACTTTCGCCGCAAGAAGGGCATTCAACTTCCCCTTCTTCTATAATAGTGCCACAACCCGGACATTCCCTCTGCTCAAAGTCCATTTTTTCACCTCGTAAGTGCTTTTATTGTGGCTGTATAAGATGCTCGGGTTGAGAGAACAGAGTGGTATATAAATGTTTTGGAATTTAACGAGAAAGAATCAACCTGCCTTTTTCTTTAAAGTATTCAGCCTTGCTTTTACTTTTTTAACCGCAGATACCTTGTTTTTGGAGCTTAACAGGTCGTTTGCCAGCTTCTGGTCGCCTATAATCTCGCTGACCCACTTGCTGAAGTCATTTTTATCCTTATTGGCATGGCAGCAATACGCGTCATCGCTTATACTTTCCAGGGCATTCGCCAGCTCTTCCATGTTTTTTAATATAGGGCCGTTATTAACCCAAAAGCATTTTTCCGGAGCTGCATCGCAAAGGTATCTCGCAGCTTCGTCTTTTGTTGCCATTCACATCAGCTCCTTTACCATTCTTCTTAGTATAACTATTTGAGATTCAAGCCTGTTCTTGGCCCTCCCTATATCTTCAGCTAAGCTGTGGTCATAAAACACGTCCTTAATCCAATTGCTGAAATCATTTTTGAATTCATTTGCATGGTGTCTGAATATTTCCTCGCTCATGGTTTCCAAAGCGTCCGCCAGCTCAAGTATGTTTTTAACGCGTCTTCCGTCTGCAACTATAAAATGATGCTCCTCTGGAGCTTCGCCAAGAATCTTCTTTTTTATTATGACTTCAACTGACTGGAGTTTCTTGCTTTTAGAACTGCTTTTAGCCAATTTGCCTCTTTTTTTGGTCATTTTTGCTGCTTTTAATGGTTATGTTGTTTCTTGTTTTTATAGTTTTTGGTTGTAACAGGCTAATCTACCACTTTAATCTCGCTTAATTTATCTGCCTTCATCCTGAAATCGTTCAAAATATTCATATAAGCAATAAAAGCTTCATAGG
>CAZLGX010000022.1:0-10686 GCA_964559395.1 uncultured Methanosarcinales archaeon | reverse complement strand
TACACATACGTAATCGTCGTACTTTTGATTGGTCTAAAATGGATTTTTTCATGGAAAGGTTATGTATCAGATAATATTATACTAAGTATTCTGATCTTCTATTTATTGTACTTAGCGTATATAGAATCAAAGGAAAATATTATCTACAGATTGATAATCCTATTCACCATGATGGCGACTCTCATTTTAATATATTTTCAACTTTATTAAGATAAAATGAAAGAGAAAATTTACAAAGAGCGTTATATATTTTGGATATTTTTTATCCCTATAGAGTTATTCATTATTCTTTTTCTTATTGTTCCATTTTTACTTAATAATCCTCTTGAGACAACTGATATGGCTGCACATTATTTTTCTGCTTGGTACACTAAAGAATACTTGTTTCCCAAAATTATTGGATGGAATCCTTTCCATTATCTTGGATTTCCGCAGAATCAATTTTACCCACCATTATTCACTTTATTAACTGTCTATTTAAGTTTTATTTTTCCACTAGATATATCTTTCAAGATATTGTTGAGTATGTCTGTGCTATTTGCACCACTTTCCTTTTATTATTTTGCCAGGTCTTACTCTTTCACTAAATTCAAATCAAGCATAATAATGCTTGGAATGGTTGCAATCTTATTTTTCCCAAAATCAGATGCAGTAGGAGGGGACCTCTTCTCAACATTCAATACCGGTATGGTGGCTAATGCGCTCGCATTGCCTTTATTGTTTTTTTATATGGGCGTTATCAAGAAGTCATATAAACGCGGTACGTACATTATTCCATCAGTTCTTATGGCTGCGGTTGTTTTGTCGCATCCGTTTACGTCCATTATGGGAGTTATTTTCTCGCTTTCAGTCTTATTTTCGAACTTCAATAAACAAACGCTGCAATTTTAT
This sequence comes from uncultured Methanosarcinales archaeon, assembly GCA_964559395.1. Lineage (GTDB taxonomy): Archaea > Nanobdellota > Nanobdellia > Woesearchaeales > GW2011-AR4. The sequence continues at coordinate 9,795 of CAZLGX010000022.1, read as the reverse complement.
TTAAAACATTCCTTGTTAGCTTTTATGTTATCCGCCTTTTGGGTAGTCCCGCTCTTGGCTAAAATTAACTATGCAAAAACAGTTTTTATAGTTGCTTATCGCTATATTACCTTGGATTTTGCAGTATTTTTTCTTGTTGCCTTTATTATGATCTTACACACAAAATATGCAAGCAAAGCTATTAAGTTAAAAGATTTGAATAACACCATAATCCTTTTATTATTATTTTATGCATTTGTATATATTACTAAAATACCAATCCATCTCTATAGATTTAATCTATATTTTATCCTGTTGATTCCTATGCTATTAATTAATTTTATTAAAAAGGGATCAAATCTGGTTATTTTAATATTTTTATTTTGCTCGGTTATATTTCTCAACTATGAATACATTGATGCTAAAGGAGCAGATAAAATACTAATTAAGTATATGCCTAAATTAGAGGGAAGAATTATAGTTTTAGGACCGCGGGAATCCCCTAATTATTTTAGTACTAAAGAAACATTATTGCCAATTAAATCTCAAAATATGTTAATAAAAGGGCCTTACATTGACTCTAGTTTAAATGCTTATGTTATAGGAGATTTATTTAAGATTTTAGACCCAGAGAATTATTATTTCTGGGATTTTCTTTTTCCTCAAAAAAATCTATCAGCTGCACAATTAATTAATATTACTCCTTATCAAATATCTTTGCTAAATGTAAATTATATTATTGCTCCAAATACTGCAAATTATCCAAATCAGAAATTGCTAATGAATGATATAATCAAATACGATTTAATAAATTACAATCTCTACAAAGTTTCAAATTCGTCATTAATAGAAATATTGAAATACAAGCCAACATTAATTTCATCTGACTGGCACACAAAAGTTAGATCTTGGTTTTCTTCTCCCAATATTACAAAAATAATAGTAAATGCAAGAATTCCGGAATATGTTGGGAATGGAAGCGAGCAAATTAAATTGCTGAATTTTTCAAAGAATTATGAGTATATCAAATTCACTGTAAATTCATCTAAACCTGTTCCTATTTTGATTAAAATATCATACTTTCCTAATTGGCGTGCCTATGTTAATGGCCAACAAACACCAATTTATCTGGCATCGCCATACATAATGTTAATTTACGGCAGTGGAACAATAGAACTCAAGTACGAAAAGCATTTTTGGGATTATTTTGGGTTATTTTTAACTATTGGAGGCGTAATATTATTATTGGGTTTATTAGTAAAAAAGAATTTCATCGGAAAACAATAAATATAAAAACAACTACTTTACCTTTTTTTGAATGGCAACCAAACTATGGGCGGCATTGCTTGTTTTATTCACCACTTTGCTGACTTCGTCAGCGCAGATTTTTTATAAAATTGGATCAAAGACTCTGACATTGGAGCCTTTGTCTATACTCACAAACTATTATCTCATTGGAGGCTTACTGCTTTACGCGGTTGGCGGCGCTCTAATTATTCTCTCGTTCAGAGGCGGCGAAGTCTCTGTTTTGTACCCAATCATTGCAACAAGCTATATCTGGGTTAGCTTCCTATCCATTTATTTTTTGGGAGAGACGATGAATTTTTACAAGTGGTTCGGCGTAATTGCCGTAATTATAGGCATCGCCTTGATTGGATTTGGGAGCAAGGACGGGGTAGCAGCAATCTAAAATGGCAACGCAACTTTGGGCAATTGGACTTGTAATCTTGGCAACTTTGATAGGCGCATTTGGTCCTATATTGCTAAAAAAAGCCTCGGCTAAAAAGCTTTCTTCAATAAGCTCATTATTGTCAAACTACCATCTCTTTGGCGGCGTTGCCTTATATGGCATAGGAACTATTCTATTCATTCCGGCATTAAAAGGCGGCGACTTGTCTGTTCTGTACCCGTTTGTTGCTTTAATATACATTTGGGTTAGCTTGTTGAGTGTAAAATTTTTGGGAGAAAAGATGAACGGGCATAAGTGGGTTGGAATCATTTTGATAATAATTGGAGTAAGCTTTATAGGCATAGGCAGCAATTGAGTTAATAGTATCACAATTAGAAATGTATTTATATAATAAAAAAATATATAATAAAAAAATTTTATATTCAAAAATGCCAAAAACTATTGTCTTATCCCTAGGCGGTTCAATTATATGCCCAAATGACTTTGATTTTGTTTTTTTGAAAAAATTCAGGCAGCTTATTGAGACTTACATAAAAAGGAACTACAAATTTATTATTATTTGTGGCGGCGGAAAGCTTGCCAGAAATTTTCAGGAGATTGCCTCTAAGAATAAGAAATTAAGCAATGAGGAGCTTGACTGGCTCGGCATATACGCAACAAAAATAAATTCTTCCATAGTCAGGTCAATATTCGGCAATAATGCAGAAGATATTGTTGTATCAAATCCAACAAAAAAAATAAGCATAAAAAAAAATATACTAATAGCATCCGGCTGGAAACCAGGGTGGAGCACAGACTATGATGCAGTTTTGCTGGCGAAAAACCTGAAAGCAAATGAAGTCTTTAATATAAGCAATGTGGATTATGTCTATGACAAAGATCCTAAGAAATTCAAGGATGCGAAAAAAATTGAAAAAATGAAATGGAATAATTATTTGAAAATGACAGGCACAAAGTGGAAAGCAGGCATGAATGTTCCTTTTGATCCAATAGCAGCGAGAGCAGCCCAAGAATCTAAAATTAAAGTTTATATTATAGGAAAGGACTTAAATAATTTGAGGAATTCATTAGACGGAAAGAAATTTAAAGGAACGGTAATACAATAATTATGAAAAATGGAAGACGACTATAATTGGAACCTTATACTTAAAGTTTCAGTGCCTTTTGCATTGATTGAAAGTTACATCTTCTATGCTAATCTAAGCAATTTTTGGAAATGGAGTTCTTTGGCAATAGCCTTATTTTTAACGGCGTTGCTCATTTATATTAATGACAGGAGAAAAAGCAATATATTTACCGCAGTAGGTATAGTTTTTTTGATTGCTTTGGTTGTTAGATTCCTAAGAAATTCCGGCATTCTCTAAATACTACCTCACAACTATATAAAATCGCTTATCTTGTGCGTTTTCTCTTCGTGCCACAGCCACCAAATTAATACAATCGCTTCCATGCCTTCGACAATTAAAGGCACTTTTATTCTTCCAAGCAAGTTCAAGCCGTAGGCAGCGTTGGAAAACGGGTAAAACGGGGCTAGTGCGCCAACCAAGAGCCAGTCAAGAAATATATGGAATGCGATGCCAAATGTTATGACAAAAAATATTTTGCTTGCTTTCCTGTTCAAGTCATAGTAAATTAGCCCAATAACTAAAAAGATTAATACAAAAAGAAAAGTATGCGTGAATATCCTATGAAACCACTGGACACCAATTCCTAAAAAATTATTCAGGAGCCAGAACAAGGGCACATCAATATCGGGCAATAATCCAGCCACTCCTCCGATAAAAACATAATGCAAAGGCATCTTTCTCTTGTCTTTAAGAACATGGTCTCTAATCAAGTCAAGCACAATTATAGTGAACAACACATGAACAACTGCTTGAGGCATTTTGAGTTTTGTTATAAAACTTTTTCTTACATAAAAATTTCAACAACAAATGGCTCAAACACGGATTTTCTTGATGAAAATCCTATTCCGAAAGGAAAAATCAGAATGTCGGAAATCAAAGATTTCCGAGCATGCTCAAAAATCGTAACAATTTATGATGAATAATTGCGATTTTTGACACTTCATAGCTGATTTTTCCTCTCCAGTCAGTTTTCGCCTTTGTTGAAATTTTTTTAATCGTATGGCTGGCAAATCGAATGCAGAGGATTTTTCAGTTACGAAGTCCTGAAAAATCCTTTGTGAGTAGGGTTTTCAACAAGAAAACCAGTATTTGCCGCCATTATTTTTCATACATTAGATTTTTTATTAATTTCAAATGATTTTCACCAATGCCTGAAACTTTCCCTTAATATTGACACAACCAATATAAACAAAAATATTGAGGCAAAAAAGAAGCTGAAAAAAGCCAGCAAAGGAATTCCAAATATTGCAGGGCCTTTCTCTATATTTACCAGAATTGCAGATGTTATGAGCAATGCAGCAATTAATAATCCGTAAGCAACCCTGTTGCTGCTCCTGTCGATTTCCAAGGCAAGCTTCTTTATGTCTCTGTCTTCGATATCTACCTTTATTGTACCCCTTTGTATCTTGTCAAGCGCCCTTTCTGCCTTCTCGGGAAATTCTTCTGCGAATTTTCTATACCTGTACATATCATGAACAAATTTTTTCCAGACATAAAGCGGGCTGGACCTTTTCGCTATCAGCTTTTCGACAAAAGGCTTTGATGTTTCAATAAGCTTGAAGCTTGGATCGTATTCAAGAGCGACTCCCTCAAGGGTCACTATTGTTTTGCCGAACAGTACAAAAGACGCAGGAATCCTTATTTTATGCCTCAATCCTATATCCAATATTTCTTCTATTACTTTGCTGATTTTTACATCCTTTACTGAAGTGTTTTGGAGCGGCTGTATTATTAGGCTAATATCTGCCTTAAACTGCTCATAATCCGTGTCTGCTTCCAGACCCATACTCACTAAGGTATCCATAATAATTTCTTCATCCTGCTCAATAATGCCATAAATCATATCAATACACTTATTCTTTAATTTCTCATCAAAGTATCCAACAATTCCAAAGTCAACAAATGCTATGGAATTGTCCTTTCTTATTATTATGTTGCCGGGATGCGGATCCGCATGGAAAATCCCATGTACAAAAACCTGTGTCATTATTGCTTCAAATCCGTTTTTTATTACCTGCTCAAAATTTACTCTGCTTTTTTTAACTTCTTTCAAATTATGAAGCTCTATTCCGTCAATGAACTCCAAGGTCAGAACTTTCCCGCTTGTCAGCTCATCATAAACTTTTGGGATGTAAACAGTCTTGCTTCCCTTAAAATTCTGCGCAAACCTTTTTGCATTTCTCGCCTCAAGCTTGAAGTCAAGCTCTTTTTCAGTCCAATTCTTGAATTCCTGCACTATCTTTGTCGGCTTGAATCTTCTCATAGCTTCGATATTGTTTTCAAGAAGCCTTGCAATATACTCCATTATTTCAATGTCGGTTTCCATTACTTCCTTGACATTCGGCCTTTGCACTTTCACAGCGACAATATCTCTTGTTTTCAAAACTGCCTTATGCACCTGGCTTATTGAGGCAGAAGCTATTGGGTTTTTTTCAAAATCAAGAAACAAATGCTCAATTGGCTTGCCAAATTCCTTCTCTATTATGGCCTTGGCTTCGCTGTAAGAAAATTGCTGTACGCTGTCCTGCAGCTTTTCAAGCTCCTTTGTGTATTCCTTTGGCGCTAAATCCGGCCTGACGCTCAAAAGCTGTCCTAATTTTATGAATGTTGGGCCGAGCCTCTCAAGAGTCCTTCTAAGCATCACTTCCGGCTTTAAGTCCTTTTTTTCTTTCAGCCTTTTCTTTATTCTTTTCGTAAAGGGAACCTTAGACAGCAGCCCTGTTTTAACAAGCAGGAAATCAAAGCCCTCTTCAAATAGAACTTTAAGTATCTCATTAAATCTTCTTATATCCCTCACCTCTTTTGTTATGTTGAACATATGGTTATCATTACTCTATGTCTTTTAATAGCTTTAGTATCAAAGCCTCATTTATCCTGTATCTGTTTTCTATCAGCTTTTTTATCAATTCATTAAATTCTTTTTTATTGATTTTATTATTTTTATGGGCTGCTAACAAAATCCCTGCTATTCCTATTGGCTTTAGTTTATTGAATCTTGCTGCCCTTCTTGCCTTTTTTTCATCGAGGAATATATGCTCAATATTTTTTTTGATGGCTAAGCTAATCGCTGCTTTTTCCCCATTTCCTAAATTGTGTTCCTCTATTTCTTTGACTATATCAGTTTCCTCCATGTTTATTATTTTTCCTTCAACCAGACTTTTTATTTTTTGCGCATCATCCCTACTTTCTATGCCTTTGATTACTTCTTCATAAACCTGTCGTGGAATTGTTACTTCATAGCCGTTTAACAAATCCAATTTTTCTATCTTTGCCAAGAATATCAATGGTGATGCGTTGCTTACAACTCTCATTTAGCCCATCCTTTAATATCTTCTCTTAATTCCTCTTCAGAATAATCTAGGTATATACCTTCTTCCTCTATTAAATCCAGCATATCCCAAAGATTTACATTAAGCATTTCAGATGCTTTTGCCAAGCTTATTTTTCTATCTTTATACATGCTTAATACTTTCTTCTTCCTTTCAATAGAAAGCCCTTCCACTATCAGATTTCTCAGAAAAGATGCCCTATCCATCTGTTTTTCCTTTGATAATTCATCTATTTCTGACAGCATCTCTTTATCTATTCGTGTACTAACAGTACTTGCATTCATTTCAATCGTATCGATACGAATTAAATGAATATATAAAGATTTATGTTTTGGAGAATATAGGTTTTATAGTTTACTTTGCTTTTTGACGTGTTTGCGGATTTGACAATAATACACTAACTAAAAACCCATTAACGAACTAAAATTCAATCCAGCCGCCGCCCCTACGCATAAGTCACTACTAACTAATAACTACAAAATAGAAAGATTTAAATACAAGCTCGTTTTAGATATTTAGTATGGTAATGAAACGTAGGGAATTTCTAAAAAGAAGCGCGGCCGCTGCGGTTGGATTAACTATACCTTCATATTTAACAGCTCAAGGAGAGACCCTAGGTAGAAAATTAGCTAGGTACGCCGCAGAAAGAAAAGACTTGAATGGTATCACACGGTTTCAAGAGTCACCATACAATGATTTGCTTTCAGTAATTCCCGACCTTAAAAGAGAAGACCAATCTTATATAAGGACTAATACTAAGGTAGAAACATCAGATTTTTATGCATTTATTGAAACACAAATTTATATCCCAAATAGAAAGAGAAATTATTCAGATCCGAGAAATAGCCTTATTGTCAGATTCAAGTCAAAAGAAAATGATGTGGAGTTTACAGATAAGGGAATTGATTCTGTTATTGAATCTGGAACAGCGTCGTTCCAAGGCCAGCAAGGTTTTAGAGTAGCTGGTGTAGATAGAAATGTAGAAGTTCTTGATAGGGCATCGCTAAACGCTCTGGAAACTTTAACACGATTTTACGAATCTAGGAGATAATTGGATTTAAAACATAATAAATCAAAAACTTCGCCCAAGCCCTAAATTCTACACTCTAAAATCCTAAATTCCCATTAAATTAGGCACTATAAACTGTGCCACTTATAATTATCGTCGGAAATATTCGATTTCAGCAGAACAAATAAAATGTTTCCTAATGCCTATATGGGCATTATAAAAAATGGAGCAAATGGAATATTGCTCGTACATCCGACGGTAAAAAAGTCACAAAGTACTAGAACATAACCTAATGCCTAAAAACTTGGGAATTTAGGAAAATAGAATTTCTCTTCTCAGCTTCGCATAATCTTGGGAGATTAATTTGGCAAAATTACGGATTTTCCCTAACAAACTTCAGGAAATCTCTTATTGCAATTTCTGGATTGTCAGCTATGCTGCTTTCTTTAACATTTTCTTCAGAACCATAGTGAAAATGCTTGGGAAAAGTCTTTATCTTTTCGTGTTTCTTATGCGGCGCATTATCATGCCTGAAAATCTTTCCATCTGTTTTCTGCCAATGATAAGAGTATTTCTTGCCGCTTATCCATATTTCCATAAACGAGTTGTCTGTAAAGAACAATCTTAGACTTTTAGCTGTATTCAAAGGCCCTCTCGTAATAGAAGCAGAAACCACTATGTCTGGAAATTCCTGCAATGCAACATTTTTTAGCTTGAGATATGTAATTTCTGCATCCAATCGCTAACCACCTTGATTCTTTTGTTTAAACTTTCCCAGAAAATAAGCTGCTCCCAAGCCGGATGCTCTTCGATTTTACCCTTCTCGATTTTATTTTTGAGTTCCTTTGGGCTGGACACATTAAACTGTTTTTTGATATTCAAAATCTCAGCAGATGCGTTTCTTAGTTCTATATCTAGAAATACATTTAAGCTTTCATCTAGTATTTTCTTCTCAGGAATTTCCAGTTCCTTGGATAATTTGCTTAATAAAGACTTTTCCATGCCATTAATCTTTAATTAAGACTACTATAAAAATCTTTTGCCAAATGTACGCTGAGAATTCATTTCATTTCTATATTTACCCAATCTTCATACTCTTTATTGGCTTTTGCTTCAATTCTCAATATGCAGGGTATCTTGTAAGAGTGTATTTTTTTGATTTCACTTGCTGCCTTATCATAATTCTTATTGTTTGTCTTTGCCAAAACAGCATATTCCGCATCATTCACAATCTTTTGATTCCACCAGTACATGCTTTGTATCGGAAATATGTTTGCGCATGCAATAAGCCTATTTTTAAGCAAGTGCGTCGATATCTTTTCAGCTTCTCTTTTGTCTTTGCAGGTTATATATAATAGTGTCATACTGAATTAAGAATATTTTATGTTTATTAAGTTATTGATTTTATTTTAATTTTCCATATCAACATAACAAAATTCCAACAACAATGGGCTCAAATACGGCTTTTCTCGGTGAAAAGCCTATTCGCAAAACAAAAATCAGGACTTCGTAACTGATTTTTGTTCTGCACTCAATTTTTACCCTTGTTGGAATTTTTAACGGAATAAATAACACCAAACAACAATGACGGCAAATCGAATGCAGAGGATTTTTGCGTTACGAAGTCCGCAAAAATCCTCTGTGAGTAGGGCTTTCAGTGACATGCGAGTGAGCCTCGTTGCGAACTCGCTCACATTCGACAGAAATCCCGTGTTTGCCGTCATTATTGTTGTTTGGTTCTCTAAAAATATAATCACATTTTTCCGACATCTTTAAAAAACAACAAACACTCCTTTGTTATATGTACCTTTTTTCAAACATACTTGGGGTTTTTGTGTTTGATAGCCAGTTCAACATAGCTGATGAAATACTATTCAAAAATATTGATGAATACAGAAATAAGGAAGAATTCATCAAAAAAATCAGCTCAAAACATGAAAATCTCAAAGAGCCGGATGAAAAAGCAACGCAAAAAATACTTCTCCATTTTAAAAATCCAAAATATTTCAATTATTTTTATAATAAAAACCTCGAATTAACGAAATTTGACGTGAAGAATTCTGTAAATGAAGACAGCTTTATAATCCAGTCAATTAAATCCATTGGAGAGATTGACAAAGCGATAAACTTATTGATCAAGCGCCTAAGGGAATGGTACGATTTGTATAATCCGGAGTTCTCAAGGGCAATAGAAAATCACGAAAATTTTGTGGAAGAAATAGTTGAAAATGAAAAAAGCGAATTGCTAAAGAAAATAAATATTGATAAAAACAGCTCAATTGGAGCTGAACTTGGGCAAGAAAATATTAAGCCAATAAAATCGCTTGCGCATCAGATATATAACCTATATCAATTAAGAAAAATCCAGCTTAATTATATATCAGAAATAATGGACAGTTATTGCCCTAATATCAAGTCAGTCTGCGATGTTGTAGTTGCAGCCAAGCTAATCGAGCATACAGGCTCTCTTAAGCGCCTAAGCATTTTGCCAGCTTCAACAATACAGATTTTAGGGGCGGAAAAGGCATTGTTTAGGCATATGAAAACCGGAGCAAAGCCGCCAAGGCACGGAGTCATAGTTGGGCATGCCATGATAGCAAAAGCCCCCGACAAAATGCACGGCAAAATAGCAAGGGCATTGGCAGACAAGATTTCAATAGC
>CAZLGX010000021.1:0-10781 GCA_964559395.1 uncultured Methanosarcinales archaeon | reverse complement strand
GCGTGTGGCATGAATATAAAGAAGCATGATTTTGAGGAGTTTATAAGGAGATTTAAGAATCTTGTTTAGTACAATTTAGTAATTCTAAATATTTAAATATCAACTTTTTACCTATGTATGTATGCCTGAGGGAATTGATAGAAGAAATTTTTGCATATATGGATTACCGGCATTAGTTTTGCTAGCTTCTGCTCAAGAAATGAGAGGGCTTAATGAGTTAAGGAGCTATGCTGTTCAACTCTGGCAAGATACTCAAAAGCGCTATAATGACAGAATTAGGGAAAATCCTGGAACTAAGGAACAAGAGCCGGAAACAGTTGTTTATGACGATTATTTGAATGGCAGACGAATTAAGCTTGAGGTCACTAGTGTACAAAATTCTTTGGGCTTTGAGATGACTGCTTTCAATAGCAGGAACAAAAGGGTTGGTCAGCATTTTGATTTTGATGAAAATCATCAGAGTTTGGAAAAAAGAATTGTTGATTTCGGTGTTAAGGGTGATTTATCTGGAACAGAAGATTATGTTGAAGAAAGGATCAGAACTCGTGATTTTGTGGAAGAGGCGTCTTGGTATGCTGATGGCGGCTACATTGTTAATATAGACCAAATTAGTCCGCAAGTTTCAATTTATGGAACTGCTATTTATACTCCTAGATATACTAAAACTGCAGATGCCGTGCCAAATAAGCCGTTCTTGATAGGCATTTACGAGAATGGACATAATAAGCTAGAGACGAGGAGAAAAGAGGCATTAAGATACTCTGTAAAGCAGTACCAAAATCTACTTGCTAGAATTATCATGGTTTTGGAAAAAGAAGGCAAAATAATAATAAGGTAAACTAAGCCCTTAAATTCTGATTTATGAAATTTATTATATCATCTTTATTCTTGTTTGTTGCCTCCCTATTCTTTATTTTTGTAACGTATAAATTCAAGTTGTCCTTTCTGATTTTTGAATTTAATCTTGTAATTTTTTCGTTTATCTTATTGATTCGTGTGATTACCATATTAATTTTATTTCTAATCTCATTCGGCAGGGCAAACACAAGAAGTTTGCTGCAGTCGCTATTGATGTAAAAAATCTTACTTCCGCCAAAAGTTTTCTGCTCCTCTTTGAGAAAATCTCTCCAATTATCAGAATATGCACCGTTGCTTTTCTTGAGCCTCAAAATTAACGCTTCTTTGTAAGATTTTGATTTTATTAAATGCAATTCTATCGAATCATTGCCATCTTCAATGTCATTTCTGAATTCTGAAAATCTTTCATCCTCAGTCCCATTGAAGGTTAGATATTCTATAGCATCTAAACTCCTGTCTATGTCAATGTGAGAAATAGTATTCCTGTAATCGTGTTCCATGCCCTACCACCCCTATTATTTGCTATATTGTACGAAGTAGTATAAATAATTATCGGGTTTGAAGTAGGTTTATTAGTTCCTTGGGATTGCTTACAATATAATCTGGCTTTCCTATTTTTAACCTATTTTCATCATGCCATCCCCACGTTACAGCTATTGTTTTAATGCCTGCTTTTCTTCCTTCAATAACATCTCCTAATGTATCACCAATATAAAAATAGTTAGCACCTTTGAATTTTGATTTGATAGAATTAATTTTATTCACTTTACTAGTGTCCTTATCTGCCCCTATCACTTCTTCAAAACATATTATACCTTTTGATTTCAAAAATTCTTCGACAACTGGGGTCACATTAGAGGTGATAATAAATATTCTATGATTTTTTGATAATTGCAGTAGCGCCTCTTTTATTCCATCAAACAGTTTTATTTTATTTTGTTCTTTTGTTCCTATTTTGAGTTCCTCTATCATATTTGGGATTTTATCTTCATGAATGCCTTGTTTTACCAAACTTTCGTACAAATTATTTTCAAATAAATTTAAAAAATCTTCTTTAGTGTTTATTTGATTTGAACCATATTTTTTACATGCAGTTATTACCTTTTTCATAAAAATATCTAACGAATCCGCAATCACTCCGTCAAAATCAAATATTAAAATATTTTTTCTTAATATATCCAACTTAATTCCTCCGATATTGCTCTAATTTTTGTTTATAGCTTTTTAGAAAATATAAAAAATCACCAAATCCTTGAATAAGCCTATGCTGTCTTCTTCTCGCCTTCCATGCAAAAATAGCCCTTGGCCCAAAAGGCAATGCAAGCGGATTGATAACATTATAGGAGCTATCGCCGAAAGTTGTTACAGACGTTCCAGCCAAGGTAATATCTGGGATTATGGGCCCACCTTCATAGTGACCAAACCAATTTCCCACTTCCATTGCAACGTTTCCAGGATGCATATCAGTCAAAAAGATACCTTTGCTTTTTATCCATGCAAACTGGTCCGCCACTTCATATAGCACACTTCTTCTTTCTCTTTCAGGCAAATTTGAGTAATCACCTGAAGCTGATTGTATTATTACAAAGGGTGAGATTATTCTGCATCTGCCATTAGATGATTCAACATATAATGGTGGGATAATATTTAAACCTTCATTTTGTAAAGTTGCTTGCAATGCAGCCATCCTCAGGCCTTCTTCGCCCCTATAAACAAATTTATTCATAATCCTATGCAATGTTCTAACTGCTATATCACTTTTTGTATATCTTGACAAAAATTCTTTTGCAACAAACATATACTTCTGGCCATTAGGAGTGATACGGGCAACAGGATATGTTGGGTGTAATCCCAATCTAAACTCACGAAATTCAGCATCTTTTAAAATTTCTTCTAGGAATGAATATTGCAATGAATTAAATGCTCTGGAAGCGAATTCCAATCCACTATTTTCTCCATATTCCCGAAAATCTGTAAACGTAGTTCCTATATGCAATTTTTCCCCCTTTCTAAAGAAAACGAGATTTGGAGCTTGTTCAGCAGAATTTCTGGAAGCAAATGTTGCAGCCTCATTGTTGCCTTTTAACAAATAGATATGGTGACTTTGTTTGCTTCCATCAACTACTTTTGTTTCTTGTCCTTGATAATCAAAATTCCTCAAGCCAATATTTTTGTCTTTAAGATGTAAAGCATTAAAAAAAGTTCTTATTGCCTTGCTGCGAATGGATGTTACGGAATTTGTAGTTGCTTCTTCTAACATATGCCCCATATTTCTTGGATACGCTTCAGTATTGATTATATAATCAGACTTTAAAGCCAAAGTTCTTGCTAACTCCACTCTTCTTAATTTAAATAGGAGTGCAAAAGCCTCCATTGCAGTTTCAGCAGAAGAAAAATCAACGCCTTCAATAGATTCCGGAACAAAAAATCCTCCAAATAAATATCTGCGGGCATCCAATACCGAAACCCCCGGAATTGAATACTTTAAAGACCACTCCTTCGCAATAACATCTGCAAAGCTAAAATTAAGCAAATGATGATTAATCAGAGGGCTTAAAGTTTCCAGAATTGCACTATCTCTGTAATGCTCCACAATGGCTTCCCCTGCTCCATGATGCGCTTGATTGCTTGGATGACATAATACATACAATCCACCTTGTTCCAATGTAGATTTTACAACCTCGTCCAAACTTCCTTGCCTTATTCTTCCCCGATATCCAAAAGGCATTACATGCCCTGTCTCTTGGGCTTTCAGGACTATGATACTTCCTTCTTTAAAGCTAAACTCAATTCCAGGCTCATGACCAAATACTTGGTCGTCATATTTATTAGAAACAGCTATGATGTCAAAGCCTTCCCTACATGCCGATCTTGCGAGGTCGTCCAATTTATCAGGATTAAAAGCCCTTAATTTTCTGCTATGCCATCCCCTTTTCTCAGGAAAATGTATGTGGAAGCCAACTCTAAGAAATCCAGGTATTTTTATATAATTCGGATTACTTGGGTCCCTATATTGGTCAATGAATGCATTTTGCTCTTGTATATACTTATAGATAACCTGAATTGTTGAATCATGCCTTGCTCTATCAGATAATTTTCTATTTTCAGAGCGTCCATAGATAAATGGGTCATAAGCTTTCATAGGAAATTATCAGCGAATCGTCTCGCTAATGTTAATAAGAACTCGTTATATCTTTTTAAAACTTTGTTTGATTACTTTTCTAAAGTGATTACACATCTTCAATTGCTAAGTGGTGTTCCGTTACATTTATATAATAGGAATGCAGCGTTTTTGCCATGGCAGACGAGTCTATAAATATCAATAATCCATCAATTTCTACGCCCCAGTTAGTAGCTCAGGCGGAATTAATTAAAGCCACAAGAATCAATAAGATGGTAATGCAGGGCTTTAAGTCCTTTGCAAAGCATACTGAAGTGTTGTTTGGAGGAAATTTTAACTGCATTCTGGGGCCAAATGGCGCCGGTAAGTCTAACGTTTTAGATGCACTCTGCTTTGTTTTGGGCAAATCATCTTCAAGGGATTTACGGGCTGAAAAATCAGCCAATTTAATCTACAATGGCGGCAAATTAAAAAAGCCGGCAAAGCAGGGCGAGGTAAGCATTTACTTTGACAATACGAGCAAAGTATTTCCTACAGAAGAAAAGGAAGTAAAAATAACAAGAATAGTAAGGGAAAACGGGCAATCGATTTACAAAATAAATGACAAGGCAATGACAAGGCAGCAGATAACAGGCTTGCTTTCCCTGGCAAAAATAGATCCAGACGGCTATAATATTATACTTCAGGGTGATATTGTAAGATTTGTGGAAATGCATCCTGAGGAAAGAAGAATACTTATAGAGGACATAGCAGGCATTTCCCTTTATGAGGAAAAAAAGCATAAGGCGATGCTAGAGCTTGAAAAGGTAGAGCAGCACCTGAGGGAGACAGATTTGATTCTTACAGAAAGGCACACTTATCTAAAGGAACTCAAGAAAGACAGGGACCAGGCGTTAAAGTACAAAGAGATGAGCGACAACATCAAAGTTAACAAGGCATCCTACTTGAAAATCCAGATAGACAAAAAAGATGCAGAAAAAAAATCAGTACAAGAAAAGATAGATGACGGCAACAGGAATCTTGCAGATTTAAGAGAAAAAATAGCCAGGCTTAAATCAGACAATGAAGACAAAAAGAAACAAGTCGAAGCTATCTCAAAGGAGATAGAAGAAAAAGGCGAAATAGAGCAGGTAGCTCTTAACAAAGAAGTCGAGTCGTTAAAGATTGATTTGACAAAACACACCTCAAGAATCGACACAATTAAGAACGAATTGAGCAAGCTAAAGCAGAGAAGAAACGACTTGAAAAGCAGCATTGAGGAAACGCAAGACAGGATAGAACAGATTGCAAAGGATAAAAAAGAATACGAAGGGCTTATTGAGGCAAAAAATAAAGACATGGAAATAATAAACTCTAAAATTCTCAAATTCAAGGAAAAAAACAAATTGGACAGCGTTGCGGATATAGAGAAAAAGGTTGAAGATATAGACAAAAAGGCAGAGGATTTGCAGAGAGAAATCACTTCATTGAGGGAAATCCAGCACAATTTTATAAGGGAGAAAGACAGAATTACACATGAAATAGGCTTGCTAGACGACAGAATCAAAAAAGTCATTGATGTTGAGAAGGAGCACAGGCAGCAGCTTGATGCATTAAAAAGTAAAAGGCAGCTGTTCAAGGACGTTACCTTGGAGCTAAACAAGGTGTTGGATGAGGATTCTTTCATGTCAGTACAAATTTCTGAGGCAAGGAAAAAATTGAATTTGATAAGCGAGGAAACAGCAAAGCTGAGGGCAAAGGACATAACAATAAAAGAGTTTTCCAGAGGCGACTTGGCAGTCAAGAAGATTCTTGAATTAAAGGGCAAGAGGCCTGGAATTTACGGAACTGTTGCTGACCTTGGAAATGTAAGCTCAAAATATGCTGTTGCTCTTGAAGTTGCGGCAGGCCAAAGGATAAAAAGCATTGTGGTGGAAAATGATAAAATTGCTGCTGAACTGATACAGTACCTAAAAGACAACAGGCTTGGAACAGCCACATTTCTACCGCTCAATAAAATAAGCGGCAAAGAAGCAAGTGATGAAGCCAAAAAGCTACTTGGCGCAAAAGGAATTCATGACTTGGCAATAAACCTTGTTTCATTCGATCCGAAATTCAAAAAAGTCTTTACTTATGTTTTTTCCGATACAGTTGTTGTTGACAGCATCCATACAGCAACAAGGCTTGGCATAGGGAAAGCAAAATTCGTTACTCTTGACGGCGATGTTGCTGAGGTAAGCGGCGCAATGCACGGCGGCTTCAGGGAAAGAAGGAAAGAGGGCTTCGGATTTAAGGAAAGAGAAGTTGCAGAAAGCCTGGAGGAAAATGAAAAAAAATTGCAGGAATTGTCAAACTTGATGGATGCTCTTGAAAAGAAGAGAACAGAGAATGAATCAAAACTAACAGAGCTTAGGGAGAAAAAAGCAGTCCTTGAAGGAGAAATAATAAAATCAGAAACCTCAATGCACCTTGAGCCAAGCGACACGGATGCTTCAAGGCAGCAGCGGAAACAACTGGAGTCAGGAGAAAAGGAATTAGACAATGAAATAAACAGGGTTAACAATAAAATTTCAGAATTCAATATGGTATTAACAAATCTGAAAATAGAAAAACAAAAGTTGAGAAGCATGATTGCGCAGCTTAACGACCCGACTTTATTGGCAGAGTTAAACACATTCGAGCAGAAATTCAAGGAGCTTAGCGAGGAAATAATAAGGCTAAGCTCTGAGAGAAAAAACCTTGATGCACAAATAATCAACATATTTATGCCTGAGAAGGAAAAAACGGAGAAAATTTTGAAAGTCATAGACAAGGACGAGCAAGAATTTGAAAATGAATCGAAAAGGCTGAATGAAATGGTATCCCAGAAAGAAGCGGCATTAAAAGAAAAAGAGAGTATTGCCAAGGAATTCTATACAAAATTTAAGTCATTATTCACAAAACAAGGAAAAATAAACGAGGAAATACAGAAAAATGAGCATGCTATAGATAAAATCATGGAGGGAAGCAGGCAGGCAGAGATTAAAGTTAATTTTCACTCATTGAAAAACGCAGAATTTGTTGCAAATTTAGCTGCTTTAAATCAGGACTTCCAGCAGTATGAGGGAGTGAAACTGGATTTAGAGAAAACAGAAGAGCAGTTGAAGAACGAAATTTCAAAATTTGAAAGGATGATGCAGGACATTGGCTCTGTAAACATGAGGGCCTTGGACGTATATGATGAAGCAGAAAGGCAGTACAATGAATTCATGGAAAAAAAAGACAGGCTTGCAAAGGAAAAGGAGGATGTTTTGGCTATGATGAATGAGATAGAAGGCAAGAAAAAGGAGCTGTTTATGAAGACATTTGATGTTGTTAACAGCAATTTCAAGAATTTCTTTACCATGCTTACTACAAAAGGCGCTGAGGCAACAATGGTTTTGGACAACGAAGAAAATCCATTTGAAGGCGGCTTAAGGATAAATGTAAAGATTACAGGAAGCAAGTTCCTTGACATACGAAGCCTGTCAGGAGGAGAAAAGACAATGACGGCATTGGCTTTCATATTTGCCATACAGGAGCACGAGCCTGCATCCTTTTATGTTTTAGACGAAGTTGATGCTGCACTGGACAAGCACAACAGCGAGAGGTTGGCCAAGCTGATAAGAAAATATTCCGAGAAAGCCCAGTATGTAATGATCTCCCACAACGATAATGTCGTGTCAACAGCAGACATACTCTACGGCGTCTCTATGAATGAAGACGGGATTTCGCAAGTTGTTAGTTTGAAGATTTGAGTTAAATATATTTTTTAATGACTTTGATGTAATTTTTATCCAACCCACCTAATCTAAAAATAAAAACTTCATTTATCTGATTATCCCTTACAATTTTTAAATCCCTTTTTAATTCTTCTGGTCCTAGGATTTTTTCCTTTAAACTTATACCAGCTGCAATTGTCCCTAATGCGACCGCGAAATCGTTCCCAAAAGATTTTTTGCCAATTTTAATTTGATTTTCTAGAAAATTTTTTATATTAGGGTGATTTTTTAAGAAACTTGTATATAGCATTGCAATTTTTTTGTTTTTGTATTTTTTAGGTTCAAACGAAATAAGAAATAAATCAAACATCAAGTTTCTCAAGAACTTTGATTCAAAAGGATATTCTGATGTCAGGATTTTAATTTTGTATTTTTTAGCATTTTTAAAAAAATCTAAAATTATTTTTCTGTTTCTATGATAATTTAAGACTTGAGTAAAAATTAAAGATGGGGTGATGGGCAACTCAGCATCCCACATTATTGTTAAGGGTTTTTTATTTTGTTTTAGTTCATTTACTATCCTATTCAATGCAGAATTCTTAGTAAAGGCAGAAAACCAGTAGCCTTCATCTTTATAGAGGATTGGCCAATAAATTACTTCTTTAATATTTTTATGTTTGTCTATTTTATTTTTTATTGTATTAAATTCTTCTAAACTTTTTGCTGTAACAATCAATTTTGTTGGAAAATTTATTAGTTTTATCTTCTCGAAATTTTCTTTTGTTGGAAATTCCTCGTAAAAATTTATTTTCATTTTCTATACCTTAGACTATACTTAAAAATATCTCCTCTTATTTCGCCAAAAAATAACCTATAGAATGGCACCATCAACAATTTTACTCCTGTTTTAACCATACCTTCATTCTCATATCTTCTAGAAGATACAAATACTTCAACATTTTTAATAATCCTAAATTTTCCATACCTGCTGCCACGGCTTACATAATCCACATCCTCTGCAAACTTTATGGAATTATCAAAACCTTTTATCTTGTTGTGCAATGATTTTTTGCAGAAAATTCCGCTTCCAGAAGCATGTGGAAAAATAAACTGCATGACACAGCTCCACAAATTAAATACACTGAAACCAAAAATATAAGCCATTTTATTGCTTAATGGCTTTATTCTGCATCCAGCAATATCAATTTTTCTTTTCTCTATTTCATTTAATGCATTCTTCACAAAATTATCATCGATTTGTGAATCAGCATCCAGAAACAATAAAATATCGCCTTTAGCAGCCTCAGCCCCATTATTCCTGCCTGCAGCAGGCATGCCGCCTTTCACGATTTTACAGCCGTATTTTTTAGCTATTTGCCTTGTTTTATCTTTTGAGTCAGCATCTGCCACTATAATTTCATAATCCTTATAAGTCTGCTTTTTGATGCATTCTAGTAATTTTGGAAGATATTTCTCTTCATTCCAGGCAGGTATTATTATGCTAATCATTTTTAAGCTTGTAGATTTCTTTGATTACAAGATTTTTTGTATAATCAACAGATTTGGAAAATTCCAGAAGCTTTCCTATGCGAATATTCACTTTTGTAAAATTGGGCTTTAGGAAGCTGTCTGATGGGGCATTTGTGCTAATATACGCAGGGAGAATTTTTGTTTTGTTTCTTTGTGCAAGAATTGCCACTCCAGGAAAAATTTTTTTCTTTTTCAATTTTAATTCGCCTTCTGGAAATATTCCAATTATATCATTTCTTCTAAGGTACCGGCTCGCTTTTAAAAATGCTTTGCTATTCATTTCTTTATTTTCATAAGATACGGGAATTTGCTGCGTAACCCTAAGAAAAAATCCCGAAATAGAGTCTTTGAATATAAGCCTCTCTAACTTGGAAATCCACCTATTCCTTGAAAATTTTCTTGCAAAATTTGAATCTATGCTGAAAAAATGAACGTGCCTTTTGAGAGCAAAAGCTATTAGCATAGGATCCCACGAATGCTCATGATTAGATGCTAACACAAATCCCTGCTTTTGTTGAAGATTCCATAATCCATCCACTTTTATCTTTATTTTTCTCAAAAAAAATATTTTTAGTACATAATAAGGAAGCCAAAATCTGATTAAGTTTTTCATAAGGAGTATAAAAAATCACAACATTTAAATATTTACGTATATTTTTTATTATTTGGGAGTGGTACAATGGGATTAAGAGCAGATTTTTTGGAGCATAAAAACAAGACAATTGAGTCATTTAATTTAGTGAGTTCTGACATTTCCACCTTAAATCTCAATCTGGTTAATTTGAGGACAATCCTTGTATCCATAGAAGAAAAAATCTCAGAGCTTGGCGTAAAAGTCAATGAGGTTAACCAGAGTTTAAGGGCAGATATAGAGATACAAAACTCCACAAATGCAAGCATGGCTTCAAAAATTGTTGAAATGAATTCATTTGTAAATTCAAGAATAAGCAATTTTGAGAGAGAGATTGGAAAAATAGACCAAAAGGTTGAAGGAAAAGTTAAAGATTCAATCGATGAATTTGATTTAAGAATAAACGACGCTGAGAGCAGATTTGGCAGGAAGGCTGCTGCTTATGATATTAAATTAAAGAAATTTTCTGCAAGAAACAGGAAAATTTCAAAGAAAGTTACGGCATCAAGCAATTCCTTGAAGAAGCTTGTCCCAATCTCAAAATCACAATCGGCAACGACAAGAAAAATAGGGTCTTCTTTGAGAGAAATGAAGGAAGAAGTCAGAAAACTGAAAAATTTTCTGAACAGAAAAGTAAGTTCCGTTAGAAGAGCTGATGAGGAGATTGAAGCAAGAGTCAAGAGCCAGAGAAGGAGAATGCAGCAATTGAACAGAAAGATTGAATCTGTGTCAACAGGAAAAACTGCCAGAAGGGCATTAAAAAGATTAGGAAGAAGGCCAGCAAGAAAAATTTCAAGAGCTGCAAGAAAGACAATCACAAAGAAAATAACTCCTAAAACAAAGAAAGTTTATGAAGTCATAAGGGAGAAGAAGCCGCTGATTTGATTCACTTATTCTGGTTTTTTGATAACAATGCGCTGGC
>CAZLGX010000020.1:0-10862 GCA_964559395.1 uncultured Methanosarcinales archaeon | reverse complement strand
CTGAAGTTCCATGCCACAGATGCGTAGCTTCTGATGGAAGCATTGGCGGATTTTCCGGCTATCGGAATCCTAAAAGCAATGAGGTTAAGAGAAAGATAAGAATGTTGAGAAAGGAAGGTGTTAAGGTTAAAAATAATAAAATAGAACTCAAAAAGTATCTACTGAGATCTTTGTGACCTATCGTCAATGAATCTTTCGACAGCTTCTGTTCGTTGTCTGATATACATCAGGGGCCGCATGAAAAGACTATGGTATGCTGCCTCTCTTCCTCGTTGATAGACATTTAATAATTCTAATTTCGCATCACAAGCGTTTTTCCATAAACGAGTTTGGATATTGGAGAAAGCACTATGCATAGCCTTTAGTGTGTCCATTCCATAATTGGCAATAAATTGTTCAGCAGTTCTAGGTACTCCTGCATGCTTGATGGTTTTGGAAAGATAAGGTTTCACACCTACAGCGACATTGATAAAATCCTCTTTCTGCCTGGAGGAATAAGGCGCCAATTTCCTTCTTGAATGGTTTAGTATCAAGTAATAACCTATTCTTAACCAAATTCTTTCGTCCAAGTCTCTGGCCCATCCATACCACTTGTCTAAATCCCCCTGTGCTGCATCGTGGGTATAATTATTTCCGAAATAAGTCATAATATCGACCATCGTAGCTTTGTTCAATGAATGGACATCAAATCTATTTCTTACATCCAATATTATAGAATCAATAGATTTGGCATTTCCGGTGGAGTGTGGTCGCAGCATTTTGCCTTCTTTCTTGGTTTGTCACCACACTTTTTTAAGAGCCAAAAATAAATATCTCAAAAATTAGTTTATCTCTTCTTCTTCTTGGTTTTCTTTATCTCATCTTCCAAGTCAAGCTCGTCCAAAAGCTCCTTGTACCTGTTTCTAATTGTTACTTCTGTCACGCCGGCAACATCGGCAACTTCCCTTTGGGTTCTTTTCTCGCCATGTATCAATGCAGATACGTACAAGGCAGCAGCCGCAATTCCAGTAGGACCTCTGCCAGAAGTTAACTCAGCTTTCTGCGCTGATTCAAGAATTTCAATTGACTTTGACTGGGTTTCTGCGCTTAATTTCAAAGCAGATGCAAACCTAGCAATATAATCAGCAGGGTTTGATGGAAGTATTGTAATCCCCAATTCCCTTGTGACAAACCTGTAAGTCCTGCCGACTTCTTTCTTTTCAATTCCAGAAGCTTCTGACAGCTCATCCAGAGTTCTAGGGACATCATGCCTTCTGCAAGCTGCATATAATGCGCCTGCAACAACAGATTCCATACTTCTTCCTCTGACTAGGCCTCTTTGTACAGCAAGTGTATATATCCTTGCAGATTCCTCTTCAACTGATTTTGGCAATTTCAAATATGAAGAAACCCTTTTCAATTCGGCAAGTGCGAGTTTAAGGTTTCTTTCAATTGCAGTGCTTATCCTATACTGCCATTTTCTTAGCCTGAAGAACTTGTTTCTGTCTTTTCCGCCTAGTTTCAATAAGTCGGCTTTCTGGCCAACTTCCGTACCTAAACCTTGATCGTATTGAGTATAAGTCATTGGAGCGCCTGATCTACGTCTTTTCTCGCCTTCCTCAGAATCAAATTCTCTCCATTCCTGGGAAAAGTCAACCATTTTTTCTTCTATAACTAGTCCGCAGTCTCTGCAAATAATCTCTCCCCTGTCTCTGTTCCAAGAAAGATTCACGCCGCCGCATTCCGGGCATTTTTTTCCTAATTCTGCCATTTTGATTTCCTTCCCTTAATTTTGTTTAAGATTTTCATAATCGCTTAACCTGACCATCAAATCGTTATATTGCTGGGCATATGATCTAGCTTCTCTAACAAATCCTGACCTTGCCAATTCAATGACTGCTGCTTTCAACAAAGCCTCACTAGGATCTACCAATTCCTTCGATATTGGAAAAAATACTAGTTGATTGATAACGAGGTCAAAAGTCCATTTAACCCTGTTGGGTGTTCTCCATGGAGATTCAATGGGATTAGATACAGGCTGTTGAGCTATGTCATCTACTATCTTAACCAAATCTGCATGAGCATTCATTTTCTATTCACCTGTGCAATAATTTACAGTGATGTCTGTATCACCCTTTTACGAAAACCTTTTAACCCCCTTTGTGAAAAAATGAACTTGATGTCGGTGAATGTGGTAAGATTTATAAAGAAGTAGTAAGATGTAGTATATAAAGCTTTCGGTTTTTGCGAATTAAAACTTATTCCTTATCAAAATGTATTTCAAATTCCTTTCCCTTTACCTTTTCAGAACTGACATAAGCGTGCTTCTTGCTTGGCTCCATTTCAGAAATCCTGAATTGAGAAGAGCCGACTTTCTCTTTTATCACCAAAGTCCATTCTTTTAACATCTCTTTTAATTCATCGTCTGTCTTTAGGAACAAGGAGATATTATCGGATTTCTGCAAACCTGCTTTTTTTCTTAATGCCTGAACTCGTCTCATTATCTCTCTCGCAAAGCCCTCTGCTTCCAATTCATCAGTCATTTCCCTATTCAGATAAATAAAACCGCCTCTGAAAGCGCCTTCCTCATAAGGTAATGGGATTTCTCTAGTCACAATCAGGTGCTCTTTGACTATATTTACTGCCTCGCCATCTATCTTGCAGGTGTACTTCCCTTTTTCCTGTATGTGCTTTAATATTGTTTCAGGGCTGTCTATTGTAAGCTGCGCTATCACCTTAGGCGCTTTGTCGCCAAAATCAGGCCCGATTTGGGAATAATCGGCTTTTATTTTTACTTTTACACTTTTCAGTGTTTCAACCAATCCAATTATCTTTACATTGACTTGTTTCTTGATTATTTCTTTTAATTTCTCAACTGCCGTCATTATGTTGTTGTCTTTAGTCGCTATTACAATCTCCTTTATCGGCCATCTGACGCCAAGCTGTATTTTTTCCCTAACAGCAAGAGCGCTTTGGACTATTTCACTGACTATAAGCATGAACTGCTCTAATTCTTTGTCTATTAATGATTCATCATGCTTAGGCCACTCAAACAAATGAATGCTTTCTCTATCAAGCTTGAATTCATGCCTTAAATTCTTGTACATTCTCTCTGTTATGAACGGCGCAATCGGGGCAAACAATTTTAACGATTCCATCAAAACATTATAGATAGCATAAAGCACTACCCTTTTGTCTTCCTCGCTGCCCATTGATGACTTGTCCCTTGTCAATTGAATATAGGTTCTGCTCAATTCCAGGAACAATTCCTCAACAACCCACGGTATTTCATTTAATTTGTATTCTTCAAATAGCATTATTGCCTTCCTTATTGCTGAATGAAGCTTTGAGAAAATATACCTCTCTTCTGCATCAACTTCATATTTCTCTAGGTCTAAGTCTGCCGGATTCACCTTTAAATTAGTAGCCATTTCTACTACGTATTTATGCAGGTTCCAAAGCACATTCAGATTCTTGTGCTTGACTTTCATGTCATCAAAATTATAATTTATGTCAACTCCAGGAGGAGTGCCGCCTATCATGTAATACCTTAAAGTGTCTGCGCCGTATTCCATTATTACTTCCTGCGGAAGAATATAATTGCCTAATGACTTTGACATTTTTCTTCCTTGGGCATCATTAATGAAGCCATGCATGTAAACTGATTTGAAAGAAGCATTGCCCATCGCAACCATAGAAGCTACAAAAAGCAGATTAAACCAGCCTCTGATTTGGTCTGTGCCTTCCAAAATGAAATCAGCCGGATACAATTTTTCGAACAAATCCTTTCTTCTTGGGTAATCCAAACAATTCCATGATGCAGAGCCGGCATCTATCCAAACATCAAGTATATCAGGGATTCTTTCTTTTACACCACCGCACTCACAATTTATTTTCACTTCATCAATCCATGGCTTGTGCAAATCTTCTGGAATTCTGCCTGCAAGATTTTTAAGCTCTTCAATTGAGCCAATGACCATATATTTTTTGCATTGCCTGCACTTCCATATAGGCAATGGAGTTCCCCAGTATCTTTGTCTTGTAATGCCATTGTCACGCAGATTACTTAACCAATTGTCAAAATTTTTAGAGCCAGCAGAATCAGGAACCCATTTTATTGTTTTGTTTAGTTCGCGCATTTTTTCTTTTAAGTCCTCTATTTTGAAGAACCATTGTGTTGTTGTCCTGAAAATAACAGGATTTTTGCAGCGCCAGCAATGAGCATAATCATGGTCTATCTTTGTTTCTGCAACCAGCAAGCCTTTTTTCCTTATCTCGTCTGTTATTTTCTTGTCGTCTTTTTTAGCAGCTAATCCTTTCAAAAACGGCATTGACTCATCAAAGACGCCTCTTTCAGTCAAAGTGTTGAATGGTGGGATATTGTTTCTATGCCCTATTTCATAATCCTCAGGACCGCAGCCAGGGGCCATATGGACTAAGCCTGTGCCTGCGCTCACATCAACATATTCCTCGCTTAATACAACTGTATGGACTTTTGGATGGTTTTTTTCAAGCTCATGAAATTGAGGCGTTTCAGCCTCAAATGGATGCACATATTTCAAGCCAAGCAGTTTGTCACCTTTGAATTCCTCCAAAATTGTTGATTGCTTGTTAGCAACCACATTTATGAAAGGTACTGCTAAAGCTTTTGCTACAATCCAAGTTTCACCCTGGACTTTTGCCCTTACATAATCCAAATTGGGATTTACCATGACTCCAAGATTGAAGGGTATTGTCCATGGGGTTGTTGTCCAGATTATGAGGAACTCATTATTTTTGCCTTTCACGGGAAATTTTATGAAGATGGAAGCGTCTGCAACATTTTCATATTCCAATTCATGCCTTGCCAGCGATGTGGCGCAGGTTGAGCACCAGTGCATTGTCTTTTCGCCCTCGTACAATCTTCCGTTATTATGGGCCTTTTTTATCAGCCACCACTCGCCTTCCATGTAGTTATTATCTACTGATTGATATGCGTTGTCAAAGTCCATCCATGTGCCTATTCTTTTGAAGTCTTCATTCATGGAAAGAAGATTTGTTATTGAGAATTCCTTGCATTCCCTGACAAAATTCGCTATGCCGAAAACTGGAATTTCGTCTTTGTGCTTTAATCCGAGTTTCTTTTCAACTGCCTGCTCTGTCGGCATTCCGTGCATGTCATAGCCTGCCCTGTCCCATACATCAAAGCCCTGCATTCGCTTGTACCTCAAAAAAGAGTCCTTTAGAGATTTATTCCACGCAGTTCCAAGATGGACTTTTCCTGACGTATACGGAGGTCCGTCTAAGAAATAGTATTTCTGCTTGCCTGAATTTTTCTTTTTTGCCTTTTCATAAATATTATTTCTCTTCCAGAATTCAAGTATTTCAAGCTCAAGCTTTATTGCATCGTAGTTGGGAATCATGATTAAATAGAAAAATAGCGGGTGTTTTTAAAGTTTTGCCGAATTAGTTACAAAGTGTCAAAAACACCCCGCACTGAAGTGCGGAGCGTGTTTTTGAGCATGCTCGGAAATCCGTGACTTGTGAGCGAGTTTCGCTTCGCTCACTCGCATTCGACCGCTTGCCTTGCGCTTAAGTCACAAGGTGTGTGCGATTGCGATTTCCGACATATCAAATTCCGGATTATTGGGCATCATTAATGGCCGCGTAAGCGGGATTGGAAAGAAGTATATGCTCTAATTTTCTAGTTTCGCAAGCGAGCTTTTTAAATTGCGGTCTTTTAATAAATTTCCTTTTTTCAAGTTCTATTAAGATATTCTGCACTTGGTATGGTTTTGTTGGCTGAATGTACAACTGCAAGTGTCTGTTTCTTCCTCTAGATACGACTTCAATAGTCATTAAAGGATTATCCCTGCTTTCAAACAACGTCACATCCACACTTACAACTTTGGAAATCAAATTGTATTCTATTGGCATTTAAGAAGACCTTTTAATAGATTGAAATTTTCTGTAAGCTTCCAGCAAAACCATTGATGCGATCTCACCAGAATGTATCAACTGCAGGGAACCTAATAGCTGGCGATACCTCTGCTGTTTAAACCTGTTTGGGTTCTCCATCAATATTTTCTCTGCCTGCGCAAATTCGTAATCAGCTGCACTGCCCCATCCATTAAAAGCGTCTATTAATCCTTGGCGCACGTGCATATCAACAGATTGCATTGAACTTCTAGGATCAAGTGTCACATTAATTCTGCAGCCATTCAGTAATTCTCTAGTTGTTCCCCGGTACGTTTGTATTACACCTCTAATTCCTTGTGCCGTTTGTTGATTCTCTTCACCATTGCCTATATATACCAATAATACTTTCTCAGGATCACTCTCAATGATCAGTAAATCGTTTAACCGCTGTCTTAATACAGGCATAACAGATTCAAGTTGCCGGTAGATTGTTGTGTTTCTTTGAGTATCCCGTCTTTTGCTTATGCTGTCTATTAAACTATAACCCATGCGATAACCTTTTACATAGTGAGGGCTGTCTTCTTGAGTTTTCTTTCGTCTATTATAACCATCCTTTAATCCACATTCGTAATCTTGTAAAGCTACGATTAAGGCCTTTACCCTGTTTTCTTCAATTTTTACTTTAGAATTAACCTGCTGATTAATTACCTTTAATGCTTCTACGACAGATGCGTCCAAATCATCTACATTCACTTGTTGGTGAATGAGCAAGCTTCTTGTCAATTCCTGTTCTAGTATTTCAGTAAGTAGTCGCATAACAGAGAAGAAAAATAGGGCATTTATTAAAGTTTTTGGAGGTATAACTAAGTTTAGCAATAATCTCTTTTGGAAATATTTTTAAGTAAATATACTTAACCTCCTATTAAATCAACATGAAATTCGGCGAGAAAGTCATAAGATTTTATGGTCTAGGAAAATCAAGAGAGGTAAGAATTTACTATTTAGGACTTGGTATGGACCGATTTGAAAATTCGTATGAAACTGAATTTGATAGACTTGTGGCCCAAATGGAAGAAGAACATTCAAAACCATTTCGCGTTGAAAAAAGAGGAGTAACTTTAAGCTCAGAAATAGCAGGGCAGAGAGGTGATATTGGATCGGTAGTTGGGGATTTGAATAGTAGTTATTTTCCAGGTTTATTATTTGTACCTAGGCCTTATGTTTGGGCTAACGGATTTCATGCAGTTATGAGGTCTCAACCTCTTGCTGTAAGAAGGAGTGATTTAACAAACGAATTATTGGCTTATTTATTGAGGCACTCTGAAGTTGGAGTGATAGCATTTGATCTAGGTGCAGATTTTGATACAGCGCATATTACAAATCTATTGGAATTCCTTACAACTAATTCGGGTTACATGGCCGAACGTGTTAAATCACCCACTTGGCAATCCACAGAACACATCTTAGTTAAACCCAGTAATAATTAATAAAACCTACATCATTCTAGAAAAACCCTTCCAGTTTAGTCTGCTCCTTTGTTTCCAGCAAATCTTCTTTTGTATAGCCAATAACATTGAAAATTCTTTCAACTGCTGGAACCACTTGATTGTTGATATAATAATCAGCATCATATTCACTTTCCTTAATTTCTTCAGGTAGCTTTACCCTATTTCTTATTAAGTCGCTGCCTTGCGTTACAATATATCTTATCATCGAGCCAGGCCTTATATCCTTGCCCTTATTTTTCAGTCTTTGAGCTGCTGCCACATGAGGGCCTTTTGCAGCATAATCCAAAATCTCTTTCTGCAACTGGGTATTTATAATTACTTCGTTGACAGGTATTCTTTTGGTTTTTAAGTCTTTGATGATATTTTTAACATAGTCAATGGCCTTTTGTGTGTCATTTTCCCTCAAGATTATTTCAAGAACTTTTTCCTGCACATCTTTTGCAATCAAAGACCAGTTGCGCCTTACGGTTTCAAAGCCCTTTATCTTCAATCTTCCATATTCTGAAAGCAAAGCGTATTTTTTCTTTGCGCCATATGAGCCCATTTTTGCAGAGACAAATATTCCTGCAGGGTAAAATCCTTCATACTCCAATTCCATCAATCCTGGCAGCTCGGCGTTTATCATTTCTGCAAAGCTCTCTGCATCTTTTTTAGTTTTTCCGTCTAGGGTGAGGAATATGGAGTCCGTATCCGAGTACAACACAATAAAACTTTCTTTTTGCGCTTTGTCTATAACTTTGTGGATGTAGGATCTGCCCCAGGCAGTGACGCTCCTGGCGGACTCAAGTGAATACCATCTGGCGCCAAAAAATCCAAGATAGCCGTAAAATGAATTTGCCAGCAATTTAAGGCTGTTCTGCCTTGCGTCAAGAAACATGAATTTCTCATCTTTCTCTTCTTTTATTATCTCCTTTATGCGCATTCTTCTTGTTATCAATTCCTCTATTAAAATTGGGATAAATCCTTTCTTTTTTGTGCAGAACCAGTGCTTTTCATTCCCGTCTTGTATGACTTGCGCATTGTCTTTGCAGCATTCGCAGTCTGTTGTGTCGGGCCCGATGTTATGGGAACCGATTATTGTCGGATACAGGCTTCTGAAGTCAAATACAACTATATCATTGTAAAGCCCGGGCCTTGGCTCGTAAACAAACGCTCCCTGATACGTTTGCAGCCTCCTGCGCAGGACTTCATTATAATTTGGCTTGTTTGGCGCAATCTCATTAAACTGTTGAACTTGTTTCGTAATATACCACTCCACAAGCTGCGAGAATCCCATCCTATTGATGTCATATATTGGTATGCCGACTATTTTTACTATCTCTATGAGGGTTGGCAGCATCTTTATAGCAAGGCTGTAAGTTAGGTAAGAATCATTAAGGCAATACTCACAATATTTTTCCAAATCGTCATTTTTATTGTCCCACACATGAGGCAGTTCAGCCAATGAAACATCGTGCTTTTTCTCATCAAGCAGCTCAGAGGCAACTGCATTCAAATCATAAGAATAAGTTTCCATTGTCGTGCCCATGACTCTCTTGATAAACTTGAATATATCAAGATGCGTTATTCCATTTATTGCAACTATAGTTTCCCTGCCGCTTTTCACTTTCAGCTCAGAAAAGTCAAGCCCTATGTCCAGCTTTATCTTGTATTTTTCAGCTCTTGTTTTTATGTAAGGCAAATCAAACCCATCCGAGAAATATCCGGTTAAAATATCCGGTTTGAAGTTTACTATTGTCTCTTTGAATTTTTCAATAAGGTCTTCTTCGCTTTCGACAAACTCTACAAAGTCCAGGCTTGTTTTGAATCTCTTCCAGATAAATACTTTCCTGAAACTTTCCCCATAGAAGGAAAGCATTATTATGGGATTTTTGTCAGCATCTATTGCCATGCCAAAATGGCTGTAGGTTTCTATGTCAAATGCCAATACTTTTGGGTTTTGAAACGTGTCAGTGCTAACTTGCTCTATGCTTTCTGTATTGAAAACCAAGACTCTTGATTTTTGGCTAGTAAAATTTCCAGTTACCTGGTGCAACACAAGCGGGGTTATGTTTTTGTCGATCAAATAGCGCCTTGCAAAAGGTACGTCAAACTCATGCACGGCTTCAACAACATCCCATTCTCTTACAAGCCCGCTTATCACAGGAATGCTTGAAGGCAAGTTAGTATAAACCCTAATGGCAAAAACTTCCCTTCCAAGAAATTTTTTGATAATTGACTCGGCTTTTGTCACGAAAGAAACATCGTTTTCATTTTCTATCCTTATTTTTTCCAATTTTTCAATTATATTTGCACCGTCTTTTGGAATTACATAAAAATACGGCTCAAAATTGCTGTCAGTAATGGAAATCTGTTTTCCGTCCAATGTTTTCCCATACAGGACTACTGCTGCTTTTCCATCAATTATTTTGTATGTTACATCCAGAGGGAAAAATTGTATTTTTTCAGCCATACTGCTCAGAAGGCTTGCTTTATATATAAAATTGTCGAAAGCTTTTTATAAAATTGCAAGATTTTTTTAGCTATGTAATGGGGCTGTAGTATAGCTTGGTCAGAATTGGCCCTTGGGGATAACGGCATAAATCCGTTAACACTTTGCGGGGCGTAAAGCCCCAAGTGCTCACTTCGTTCGCAAGAACAAAAGAGCCGAAATGGGTCCGGCCCCGGTTCAAAACAACCTTTTTAAAAA
This sequence comes from uncultured Methanosarcinales archaeon, assembly GCA_964559395.1. Classification (GTDB taxonomy): domain Archaea; phylum Nanobdellota; class Nanobdellia; order Woesearchaeales; family GW2011-AR4. The sequence continues at coordinate 788 of CAZLGX010000020.1, read as the reverse complement.
CTGTCATCAAAGGCGTTGGTGAAAGTCCGGGCAGCCCCATTATTAGAATTTGTAATATTTAATAGTATGCAGGAGTTCATTCGACTCCTAGAGGAGACACCAATTCACCTTCCCGAAGGATTTCAAGTCTAAGACTTTCTATATTGTGTGGTCCGAAAGAGACATAAAGTTTGGGATATTTATATTCAAATGAAGGTCTTAAATCGTATTTGGTTTGGCTACGCGTGAGAGAACCAGGTGGCAATATATCAATAGCAGCTCTTTCATTAATGAAAACGCTCATTAATCCATAATGCCCAAACATATCATAAAGGTGTTGGTGTAGTGGCATGCCTTCTGGAACTTGAAACACATCAGACGTATAAATTTCAATCACGTCAAGTCCGTATTTCAACTCAAAAAATCTCCAAAACATTTTGCTTGTTACCTCATCTTTTATAACTCCGACCAACGGTCTTGTATTAAAGTGTGTTTTTCTTTGATGCATTTCGTAGGATAGTGACGCAATCATCTGAAACATTTCAAAAGTGATTCCTTCAAGATCTCCTGATGGTTTGATTAGTTCCATATCAATTCATGTGTAACAGACGTCACTTTTTAAAATTAATGTTTAATATCACCTCTGACGTGAAATGGTGATAAATATTGTTGAAAATCTAACGAACGAAAAACAACATCATATTGACCTTTAGTGCCATCATAAAGACCGTTAGCATGCCGCGCTATCTCCCTTGGAGAAAAATATGTTTTTTCAACATCAAATTCATTATCCACTCGCACGAAACAAT